>NZ_JBQIKP010000017.1:0-70524 GCF_056796775.1 Schaedlerella sp. | reverse complement strand
CTTTTGAACTATCCGGTGCTCCCTGTATGAAGCATGATTGATGCAGGGAACACCACAAAAATTAGTTTATTACTAAAAAAATGATTGAGACGCTACACTAGCTTGTTTGATGAAATCGTCAGTACAAGCAATGCAACAATTATGCCCTGCAAGGTTCCTCCCGTCGCAAGCAATAAAATGGTAAGCGGAGAAAGAGGCGTCAGTTTAAAAGCAGGCAACAGAATAATAGTCGCAAGAAATGCAATAGCAGAAGGCACGCCAAACCGCGCGACTATGTAACCTGTTTTTCTTAAAGGCGTAATGAATAAATAGACGGCTGTCTTTTCATCCCTTTCCTCTAAAGAAATCATTGCTGAAACAAAGCAGAACATAGTGGATGACAGCATTGCAAACAGGATGTCAACCAACTTGTAATAGGGAGAAATAATTGCCGCTATATGAAAACTGTTTGTCAAAGCAGATTCTATGAAAGGTATGGAAAACCGAAAGAAAAAGCCTGCAAGGATTGGCGAAAAACAAGATATAAACAGCATCATGTCCCGCCGCATAGCTGCCGCCATTTGGAAAAAGCTCAATCTAATTGCTTTCATAGCTTTACACCTCCCATGCTATCCCACATTTTCAAGACACAAAATCTTGAAAGCACAAATAGGATTACCGTCGTTGCCACCACGCCCCAAAAACCTATTGCGGACGAAGAATGCCCCAAAACCATATCCATACAAACATTGACAGGATAATACCCGCACCATGCAGGAGTAATTTTAAATAAATGCAAAATTGCAGGAACAAAGCAAACGGCTTCGATTGGCACAGTCCATAATATAAACTGATTAAGGCTTGCAATTTTTGTTGCAACGATTATTCCAAATAATGTAAATATCACATTGGATATAAACGTACCAAAAAGCACAATGCGCAAATTATCCGCATCTGCGGCTAATGCTAAAATAGCTGCTACAACAAGTGAAATGGCTGACAATGAACTGACTTTAGCAATCACATATTCCGTAGCATGGACAGGAGAAACTGCCAATGCACAGGTTGTATGCTGGCTCTTTTCCAAAAGGACAATCGCTCCCATAAAGAACAGCCCCATTGACGCGGGGTCAGAAAAGATTAAAATTGCGGCTGCTTTTTCTTTCCAGTTTTCGGGAAGCGCAAAAAGCACTGCTATATAGATTACAGTCAACACTGCATATAAAAAGTAAAAGCCATATTTCGCTTGAAAGCGCATATCCAATAAAAACAGCTTTTTCAACCTCATAACAGCGTCCTCCCCGTAACATCCATAAAAATATCATTTAAGGTTGGCTCACTGCTGTGAATGGATTGCAGACGGTTTTGGGCTATCAGATTTTTCAGACGCTCATCAGAAGATATTTGTTCCAAAGGGCAGCTTGCTCTATGCTCCCCATTCTCAACCCATGTATAAGTTACGGTTGCCGCTCCTTTTGACATAATCAGATTGCGCGGGCTGTCAAGAGCGCATATTTTGCCGTTTACGATAAATGCCACCCTGTCGCAAAGCTCGGCTGCGTCCTGCATATTATGCGTCGTCAAAAGAATGGTTTTCCCTTTTGCCTTTTCCTCTAAAATCATATTTTTCATCATACGGCTGTTTGCGGGGTCAAGCCCGCTGGTCGGTTCGTCAAGGCAGAGCAGGACAGGGTCATGCAGCAATGCTTTTATAAAGTTTAAGCGGGATTTCATGCCCTTTGAATAATCGGCTACACGTTTATCTGCATCCTGCTCCAAACCTACCGTTTCCAAAAGTTCATCTATCGGGCGTGGCTTTTTTTCGTATAATGATGAGAAAAACTGCAAGTTCTCTCTTGCCGTCAGCTTTTCATACATTGTTGAAAATTCAAAATCAACCCCTATATTCTCATAAAAATTCTTTGTACGATTTTTACACTCAATGCCATTTACCAGACAGGAGCCTTGATATGTTCTCAACATTCCAATCAAGATTTTCTGCAATGTGCTTTTGCCTGCCCCAGATGGTCCTAAAAATCCCAAAATTTCACCCTCTGGAACAGAAAAACTCATACCAGAAATAAATGGGCTTTTCGTGTAACTAAACGAAAGATTTTCTACTGTAATCATATCTACCTCCATACCGTTTGACTCAATCGCTCTGTATAGTCAATTTAAAGGCTGTTTTAAGTCTGGCTGGTTGCCAGACTCTTTAAATAATTTGTGTCACAATACCATAAATCAAGGAATACAACGCTTCATCATACTGTTCACCAATCTCAGCCTTATGCAGAGTCGCAAAATAGATTGCGTGGAATGCGGCACTAAGAACTTTTATGTCTACTTCTTTTTTCACAGGAAATAGGGCGAGCATTTTTTCAATCGTATCTGTATCGTCCTGAAAATGCTCCTCCACAATTTCCCGTGGCAGCTTACGCACAAGCAATTCCACTTCATTAACATCTATCAATTTCAAAATCAGCATTTCCTCTGTCATTTTATAGAACTCAAATATCACATCAGTCAGCTTTTCCGCTGACAACTCTGTACTGGCAATGCCAGAAATGGTCTGATACAGCTTGCGGTTGACAGTTTCCTGCTGTTCTTGAATAACTTCAAACAAAAGTAATTCTTTTGATTTATAAAAGAGATAGAAAGTTCCTTTTGGAATATTAACCCGTTTCACGATTTCATCGACTGTCGTGCGGCGGACGCCATACCTTGCAAGGCATTTTGCCGCTTCTTCTTTCAATCGTTTTCTGATATATTCCCGTTCCTGCTCTGAATAGCTCTTCGGCACTTTAACGCCTCCCATTTGACTAATTCTGCTTATACAGTCATTATATACAGCTTTTAGAACTCTGTCAATATTCTATTTCATAGAAGTATAAATCGTTTATGAGAAATAACAGCATATTTTGCCCTCCGAAAGGCAAAATATGCTGTTCCGTTATGCCCTGTGCCTGTTTCAAGCCCTCTATGAGCCTTTCAAAGCGTTCCTGTGCTTGCCTGTTGATGTCGGCAAGGTATGTATTCAGCTTGCCGCTTGTAAGAAGATTGGTGTATGTAACCTTGCGGTACTGCTTCAGATAGTCCAGATGCTGCTGTCCCCATGTGCCTATTTTTGAGTTTTCTCCTTATCTGGTTTCATTCATTTGTCAATGCATTTCTATGTATTTCATTCAGCCTGAGATCAACGGCACGATCACACTTCGTTTCACATCCACAAGCCCCTTGTCCGTCAATTTCAGCGCCGGGCTCACCGGCAGGCCCAGCGTGCCAAGGGACATCACCGGGCTGGAGTGCCGATATCCAAGCTCCTCTAAGCTTTCACGGACGGCTTTCAGATCCAGCGCCGTATCCTGGATTCCCCGTTCGGAAAGAATCCCGCATACCGGCAGTGCCAGCTCAGCAAGAACCTTCCTGTTCTTCACCGTCAAGAATCCGCCCTGCAGCGTCTGAATCCGCCTCACGGCAAACAGCATATCCTCCGGGTCATCTCCCGCGACGAAAAGATTATGGTGATCGTGGAAATATGTTGTAGCTACGGTACCGGTTTTCAGGCAAGAGCCTGTGATAAATCCATACCCGATATTCCCGTTCTTGCCGTGACGCTCCAGAACCATGGCCAACAGACATCCGCTGACATGCCGCAACGGCGCTTATCTTCCGGCCTATGCCCGGGATTTTATCCGGATTGCGCAGCAGAAGTGCTGAAAGCCTTGCCTCGATAAAAAAGCTATGCGGTTGGATGCTCCCCTTTCCGCAAACTCTCTCACAGGCTCTTATGCAGCAGCCCCAGCACCGTTTCCAGATCATGGACTTCCATCTGTCCCGGAGCGGAAGCCTTCTTCGCCGCGCCGAAGGTCAGCGCGGAGCCGAACACCTCCCCACACAATCTGCTGATCACACCGGTTCCTGCCATTGACATGGTGATGATCGGGCGGTCCGCATATTCCCGGGTCATTTCCTCCGTCGCAAGGAGAAGTGTCAGCACATCCCTCTTATTCTGCGGCATGACCGCAATCTTCGGGATGTCCGCGCCAAGCTCCTGCATCTTCCGCAATCGGCTCACGATCTCCTCCTGGGACGGAGTCTTGTGGAAATCATGGTTGGAGCCCACCACCTTGGCACCGGCCTCATGTGCGGCTTCGATGATCTCCCGGACCACCTCGTCTCCTGTAAATGCCTCCACATCCACCAGATCCACATCACCGCTCTCTGCCGCGGCCTTGTTGAGTGCGGCATAAGTCTCCGGCTCGATGGCCTTTTCCCCGCCTTCCTTCGAAGTCCGGAAGGTAAACAGCAGAGGGATTTCTTTCAGGGCCGCCCTCAGCTCTGAGAGCACCGCCTTCACCTGTTGCAGATCCAATACATGCTCAAACCAGTCCGCGCGCCACTCCACCACATCCACCGGAATCGTATCCAATGACTTTGCCTCCTGGATGATCTCTTCCTTTGTAACGCCTACGATGGGCACACAAATCTTCGGGATTCCCTCCCCTATCTTTACATTTCTTACTACCACCGCGTTCATCTGTATTTCCTCCTCGTCCTGCCGGACAAGCCGGAACAATCCCCCCAGAAAAGTTCCGGCCGTACAGGCAGTAATTCTTATTTCACACCTAAAACTCAGTATAACAATACCAGCCCCAACAGATAATGTCAAATCTTAAGGAACTGTCCAAAAATAGCAGACCCTTGATCGTTACATGTCACACACTGACCAATCACTACGCTGATTGGTCAGGAGGATGCACATAAAAGCTGGGATTCAGGCCGTCCATTGCCGCAGGCAATTTAAAATGACGGCCTGAGTTACAGGGCACGCCTGGTGAAGGTGTGGCCTGTAACCCTTGATCGGCGGGAGCAGAGGGTTGGAACCGGTGGCATTGAGATGATATCCGCTCACGGCTGAAAGAGTCCGCAATCCACTCCATAACGCACTATATGGAGAGCCGTGTGCTGCCATATTTCAAACTGTGCGGTTGGAATTATTTTTTTATTGCGGAAGGCAATAATGGGTATTCTTGCCCTTTCCTTCTTGGATAAGCAGACCGTTTTCAATCAGTTTTTTTAGCAGCCGTCCGCATGATGACTGACCTATACCAAGCAGTATTTCTATTTCTTTTCTTGTAATAACCCCCCGTTGCTTTGTCAGAACAATCACTTTTTCTTCTGGTGTGCTTTTCTCTGGATTTACTTGCATTTGCCTTGCGGGTTCAGGCATTGCATTCAGATTAGGGAGAATAATTTTAAATGCATTATCAGATGTTTCAATATGCGGTGTCATTCCGGTTCCCTCATACGCCTCCATGATTTTTATAATTCCGGTTCCATAGGCTTCTATCAATTCTAAACGGTAAAATACATTTGCCAGTTTGAAGTTCCGACAGACGGAAATACCCATTGTTACATCTTTTAAGGACACGCCGCTTACCAGACCGCCAATAGAGGTAAATTCAAGTCTGTCTGCATAAAGGCTGATGAAAGTACTGGCGCGGAATGAATATTCACGATGCACAAGAAGATTCAAAAGAGCTTCCCTGACTGCTGTTTCCGGATAATCCCGTCTGTCAATACGATATAACTTATCAAAGGTTGAGTGTGTCTGATTACGGAAATCAATAAAATCATATGCTTCATCCATCTGCCGAAAGAGGGAGCCGGAGAATTCTCGCCGATCCTTAAATTCACTCTGCGTTGTACCTTGAAAAACAGCGGCTTTAATTGTATGCACACACTGATCCGAAAGCAGTAACCCCAAGTTTGTATAGACACCATCCTGTGTTACCATTCCCAATGTTTTCATTTGTGTGAGACCAAACTTGACATTTCGTTCAGCAAATACTTTTTTTGCACTTTCGAAGGTTAAATTTTGTTCCAAAGACCGCATTTCTTCAAAATGATCTCCGTCAGTTTCCTTAATCATGCGACGGATCGCAGTGTTTGTAGCCGGAACAGAAGAATAACCTTGACGGACATAAACGCCTTCAGGACGCAAGCCCTTTTTGGCTATATAATATGGTCGCTCTGTTCCCTGCTGAATATCAACAGTAACGATTTTCTTTCCATCTACCGTTACTGTTTCATAATGAAGAAACATCGTCAGATCCGGTTTAATTGCATCTCGAACCATATTGCTGATTTGCAAAGAAGTTTCATCTGGGTTATCCAGTCCTGACACGGTTCCGTCGTCCTGAACGCCTATATACAGTTTTCCTCCCTCACAGTTTGCAAAAGCAATGACTTCTTTTTTTATATCGTCCACTACAATTGCTTTTAGTTCAACCGTTTCGCTTTCCTGAAAAATCACTTGACTGCCTCCTAATTTTATTCTACCCACATTCTACCCATTCTACTCATTCTTGTCAATCATTTTGTTGGAATGAGTAGAATAAATTAAAAATGCAATAGGAAACGGAATAATACTCAGCTTTTTCCGTTTGTCGTTATTATACCGTAACGGCATTCTCACGTGTCGCTATTAATTGACATGGGATTCCCGGCAATGCTCATTGCGGAGCGGATTGGCGATACCGTGGAAATGATTAATAACACTTATGGTCACCTATACCCAAACCGGCACGAGGAGGTAGCAGCCGCTATTTTACTGGACGGGTGCCTTGCGGCAGAGTGCAAGGCACCGTGAACAGTAACATATAGCGTTACATGTCACACCCCGACCAATCACCACGCTGATTGGTTGGGAGGATGCACATAAGAGCTGGTATTCAGGCCGTCCATTGCCGTAGGCAATTTAAAATGACGGCCTGAGTTACAGGGCACGCCTGGTCAAAGTGTGACCTGTAACCATATAGCAGTTCATTCGAATTCATGCCCTCTCTCAGAATAGACTTTCCCCCTCCATTATGATATACTTACACCATCACGAAAGCCGTCCCGTTCCCGGTCTCATCAACAGTCAGACCGGACGGGCAGCATGATCTATATCCAATATATTTTTAAGATCGGAGGAATTTACACATGAATACGAGAGGACGTGTAACCATACCCACAGACATGGATATCATCGAAGATACCATACGCCTGTCCGAGCAATGGGGCGCCGACGCGGTCCGGGACTGCGACGGGACCGATTTCCCCGTGGAGTTAAAAGACGCGGGGCTCAAAGTCTACTCCACCTACTACACCACCCGCAAGGACAACGCCTGGGCCAAAGCCAACCCCGACGAGATCCAGCAGATGTACCTTATGACCCCCATTTACACCGCATCGGCGGATTCTCTGCGCATCCCTCTGATGAAGGGTCTGTACAGAGACATGCTGACCCCCAACACCCGGGACGACATCACCCGCTGGTGGGAGGTCATCGACCGGAGCACCGGTAAGGTCGTCCCCCCATCCGGCCGGCACTGCGGCGAGAGCAGCGGAGAGGCGGTTCCCGCATCCGGCTGGCACTATGACGAGAGTACCGGAGAGGTGGTCATCCGAACCGTCCCATTTCACGATTATACGGTCAGCTTCCTGGCCTACATCATGTGGGATCCGGTTCATATGTACAACGCGGTGGTCAACGACTGGAAGGACGTGGAGCACCAGATCACCTTCGACGTACGCCAGCCCAAGACCCACGCATTTACTATGGAGCGCCTGCGCAGGTTCATCCAGGACCACCCCTATGTAAATGTACTCCGCTTCACCACATTTTTCCACCAGTTCACCCTCGTATTCGATGAGCTGGCCCGTGAAAAATACGTGGACTGGTACGGCTATTCCGCATCCGTCAGCCCCTATATCCTGGAGCAGTTCGAGCGGGAAGCCGGCTACCCCTTCCGCCCCGAATACATCATTGATCAGGGCTATTACAACAACCAGTACCGCATCCCCTCCAAAGAATTTCGGGATTTCCAGGCATTCCAGCGCAGGGAAGTGGCGAAGATCGTAAAAGAAATGACAGACATTACCCATGAATACGGCAAGGAAGCCATGATGTTCTTAGGGGACCATTGGATCGGCACCGAACCGTTCCTGGAGGGATTTGAAAAGCTGGGGCTGGACGCGGTTGTGGGAAGCGTGGGAAATGGCTCCACCCTGCGGCTGATCAGCGACATCGAAGGCGTTTCCTATACGGAGGCCCGCCTGCTGCCCTATTTCTTCCCGGATACCTTCCACGAAGGCGGAGATCCCGTGAAGGAGGCCAAGGTCAACTGGGTGACTGCCCGCCGCGCCATCCTGCGAAAGCCCGTAGACCGGATCGGGTACGGCGGATACCTGAAGCTAACGCTGGATTTCCCGGAATTTGTAAACTATGTGGAGTCCGTCTGCAATGAATTCCGCGAGCTCTATGACAACGTAAAAGGCTGCGTGCCCTACTGCGTCAAGCGTGTCGCCGTCCTGAACTGCTGGGGAAAAATGCGTGCCTGGGGATGCCACATGGTACACCATGCCCTGTATTTCAAACAGAATTATTCCTATGCGGGAGTCATTGAGGCCCTCTCCGGAGCTCCTTTTGACGTGCGTTTCATCAGCTTTGACGACATCAAGGAGAATCCGGATATCCTGAAAGGTATCGACGCGCTCGTCAACGTGGGGGATGCCGACACGGCCCATACCGGCGGGGAATGGTGGTGCGACCCGGACATATCCTCCGCGGTCAAGCAGTTTGTCTACAACGGCGGCGGTATTATCGGAATCGGCGAACCCACCGCCCACCAGGCAAACGGCCATTTCTTCCAGCTCGCCAACGTGTTCGGCGTAGAGGAGGAACGCGGCTTCACTCTGGGCTACGACAAATACAACTGGGAGTGCGGCAGCCATTTTATCACCGAGGACGCGTCAGATGAAATTGACTTCGGAGAAAGCAAGAAAAATATCTATGCGCTGGAAGGCGCCCAGGTGCTGGTAGAACGAGAAAAGGAAGTGCAGCTTGCGGTCAACACCTTCGGAAAGGGCCGCGCCGTCTACATCACCGGACTGCCCTACAGCTTCGAGAACAGCCGCCTCTTCTACCGGGCGGTCCTGTGGAGCACCGGAGACGAAGCGAATCTGCGCCGATGGTTTTCCACGAACTACAACGTGGAGGTCCATGCCTATCCTGAAAATGGAAAATACTGCGTGGTGAACAATACCTACGAACCCCAGAACACGACCGTGTATTTGGGGGATGGAAGCAGCTTTGAGCTGGAGCTGGAAGCGAATCAGATTGTATGGTATACCTTGTGAAGCGGCCGGATAGCCATAATGGGATGCCCTTGGGCATACCTTGTGAAGCGGCCGGATGGCCATAATGGGATGCCCTTGGGCATACCCTGGGAAATGGCCGATACACTGGGACTGCTGGAACGATTTTCCGGCAGCCCCATCACTCTGTTTCCGGCAGGCTTCCCGGAACCAGCTCCCCATACCCGCTGTTCCTGGCAATCTGCATCAGCCCATCGTACACCTCCTCCAGGGAATACCCGTTCTCCTTCAAAAAGCTTTCCTCCATCTGGCCCACATATTCATAAAAAAGGACTGCCGCCGCCACTTCTTCCTTATTCTCATAATCCAGATTTTCCAGCAGCAGGTTCTCAGCCTCATTGATCTTCCCCCGATCCGCCATCTCTTTCAGGTCACCCAGGTTCTTTCCGGATACCGAGAACCGATTCTCCCCGGGCAGCTCCACCTGCGTATACTGCTTCCCCAGCATCAGCGAAAAAAGCACCCGAGCCATTTCCTTGATCATCCGCATGATATAATCCTTTTCATCCTCGTACAGCATTTACGAACCTCCTGAATTTATCTCTGTATGCGCTCCATTATACTATCCTGAAAATATTCCGTAAACATAAATTTTGCATTTAACCTGTTAAAGCGAAAAGTTCTGGAATACTTCACGCACGATCACAGGAACCTTCCCTGTTACTGTTCACACCCTAGCCGGGTGCTCACAGTAACCCTTCCCTATCCTTTTTCCACTTTTTCCCCCAGAACCAATTGACATGCACCCCATAATTGCATAAAATAAGAAGGCATGCAATGAATCTGTCAGATTCCGCATGAATTTACACCGTTGTATATCCCCCTCCGATCCGTCTCTGCGCCGATCGCCGGGCGGATAACATAAAGAGTAGTAGAAAAATAACTGACACATCTTGGCTTGTCTATCTGTATCACTTATTTTTCTACTGCTCCTAAATTCCCCAGAAAAGGAGCACTCACTTATGCCAACCATCCGTCCTTTCCGGAGCGTGCGGCCATCGAAGGAAAAAGCTTCCTCCATCGCCGCCCTCCCCTATGACGTTTACAACCGGGCAGAAGCCAAAGAAGCAGTCCGGCAGAACCCCCTTTCCTTTTTGAAGATAGACCGCCCGGAGACCCAGTTTCCGGATGATACCGACATGTATTCCCCGCAGGTTTACGAGCGCGCCCGTGACACTCTCCGGGAAATGCTCTCAGACGAGTCGTTTATCGAAGACCCCGAGCCCTGCTACTATCTCTACGCCCTGACCTTTGCCGGACGCACCCAGACCGGCATCGTGGGATGCGCCTCCATCGACGATTATCTGAACGGGACCATCCGCAGGCATGAGAATACCAAGGAAGAAAAGGAGCTGGACCGAATCCGCCATGTGGACACGCTGAGCGCCCAGACCGGCCCCATTTTTCTGACCTACCGTCCTGATCCGGGCCTGAGGCAGCTTACGGAAGCCGAAAAAGCCTCCGCTCCGCTCTACGATTTCACTGCAGAGGACGGGATCCGCCATCAGGTATGGCGTTTGGAGCAAAATATCGAAGCCGTCACGGAATTATTCGCCGGGATCGGGCATATTTATATCGCAGACGGCCATCACCGTGCCGCCTCCGCAGTAAAAGCCGGTCTCAAACGCAGGGAGGCACACCCGGATTATACCGGGGATGAGGAATTTAACTACTTCCTCTCCGTACTCTTCCCCGCGGATGAGCTGCGGATTTACGATTACAACCGGGTCGTCACCGGATGGAACGGACACACCCGCGAAGAACTGCTGGACGCAGTCAGCAGACATTTTGACATTCGGGAACTGTCCGGCCCCCGGCATCCCGGGCACAAAGGCGAGATCGCCATGTACCTCGGCGGCGTCTGGTATGCGCTTACGGCACATGCAGATCTGTACACCCAGGATCCGGTAGATGACCTGGACGTGTCCATTCTGCAAAATACTGTTCTCGGCCCGCTGTTCGGCATCCAGGATCCCAGGACTGACCCTCGGATCCGGTTCATAGGCGGAATCCGGGGATTGGAGGAGCTGGTTCGGCTGACAGATGCAGGCACAGAGAACGCGGCCTTTGCCATGTATCCCACTTCAATGGAAGAACTGCTCTCAGTGGCGGATTCCGGCCGCCTGATGCCGCCCAAGTCCACCTGGTTCGAGCCCAAGCTGCGGAGCGGATTATTTATTCACCGTTTTTGATCCATCATCGGACACAGCGCCTGTCCCGCAGACGTTACAGGCAGTACACGGATAATCTATTCATGCCATGATGTTCCGGGCGTGCCCTTTGATCGTATACTTATATAAGGAATGCGGACATATGTTAAATTATATCATTCGTAAATGGAAAAGAGAGGTAATGAAAATGCAGCGAAATGATCCATGCTGGTGCGGCAGCGGCAAAAAATATAAAAAATGCCACATGCCGATCGAAGAAAAAATCCTGTTACATGCCGACCGGGGCGAGATCGTTCCAAAGAGAGAGCTTTTAAAAACCCCCTTTCAGATTGAAAAGATCAAGGAAAGCGCAGCGTTAAACACAGCTGTACTGGACGAGGTGGAGAAGCATATCCATATCGGCATGAGCACCGCGGAGATCGACCGGATCGTATATGATTTTACCACCAGCCACGGCGGGATCCCTGCGCCGCTCCACTACCAGGGATTTCCAAAAAGCGTCTGCACCTCTATCAACAACGAAGTCTGCCACGGCATTCCGGATGAAAACATCATCCTGCGGGAGGGCGATATTGTCAATGTAGACGTGTCCACCAGCCTGGACGGTTACTTTTCCGACGCGTCCCGCATGTTCACTCTGGGAAAGATTTCCGAGCGCGCCGAGCGCATCATCCGCGTAACGGAAGAATGCGTTCATCTCGGCCTGGCCCAGGCAAAGCCCTGGGGACATCTGGGAGATATTGCTGACGCCATCAACTCCCATGCCCAGGCAAACGGCTATTCCGTAGTGGAGGAGATTGGCGGACACGGGATCGGTCTGGAATTTCATGAAGAACCCTTTGTCAGCTACGTAACTCCCAAAGGCAGCGAAATGCTCCTGGTGCCCGGCATGATGTTCACCATCGAACCCATGGTCAACGAAGGCAGCCCCGATTTCTTCGTAGACGAAGACAATGACTGGACCGTTTACACCATCGATGACGGATTGTCCGCGCAGATCGAATACATGGTGCTGATCACCGAGACCGGCGCCGAGGTTCTTACCAAATAAAAACCAAAAAAATGCGCCTGCGGCCTGTATTTGTCCTCCCGCAGCGCGCATTTTCAATTCCTTTTCCGTTTCTAACAAATAACTCTCTCACAGCGCAGGCAAACCTTCTACACAAATTTTCTCACCCGCAACTCCACTCCCAGCGATTCCGCCAGCTTCCTGCTGTCCTCAATGTCCCTCTCCGGCAGCACATCCACCACCGTCATCTTCACCTGCGGGATCCTTTTTGCGCATTCCGCCGTAAATGCCAGCATTCCCTCAAACGCGTCCTCAAACCGCGGCCGGGTGACTTCCATATATTCCTCTTTATTCGGCGCATTCAGGCTGATCGAAATGGAATCCACCACCTCCGCCAGCATCGGAACAATGTCCCTTCCATGATACAGATTTCCCAGCCCGTTCGTATTCAGCCGGATCCACAGACCATACCTCTCCTTCGCATATCTGGCCGATTCCACCAGATTCTCCAGCGCACAGGTCGGCTCTCCATAGCCGCAGTACACAAGCTCCTTCCTGCCGGAAAAGTCAAACGCGTCCATTGCAGCCTTGACCTCCTCCAGCTTCGGATCCTGCTCATGCCACAGCGTATCCGCGTCCCCCACCCCGTCGTGATGGCTGCGGATGCAGAACCGGCAGCTGCAGTCACATTGATTGGTCAGATTGACATATACCTGATCCTGATACGTATACAAAATCTCCGACATTTTTTCTCTTCTCCTTTCTACAGCCTCAGCATCTGCTTTGCCAGACTCTTCATATGCATCTTATCCAGAGCGGCCGCCAGCGTCAGAAAGATCACCGCGCTTCCTCCCGACTGCACCGCACTTCCCGCCAGCGATGCCAGCGGAGCCGCAAAAGATCCGAACAAAATCCCCTCCGCCAGATAATACCCGGCCGCAGAGATCACAGCGGCCAGAAACGGCGCCGCAATGTTGCGCGCGCAGAGGATCCTCCCCTCCTTCGATGTAAACGGCAGCACGATCAGCATCTTAATGATCACCGTGGCAGGCGCCCATACCGGCACCGTCAGGATATCCGCCATTCCTCCCCCGATCGCCGCCGCAGCCAGCGCATACGGCCTGGGAAGAAATACTGCCCCCAGATAGATCAGCGCGTCTCCAAAATGGATATATCCGCCGTTGGCCCCATATGGAATATGGAAAATATATGCCGTCATGATCGTGATCATTGCCGCAAACAATCCCGCTGTCACAAGCTTCGAGGCTGCCGCGCTTCCCCGTCTGTTGTCCATCATCTCAAATCCTCCTGTTTTCATTGTACTCCTGCCGCCCGCGGATCAGCATCCCAAGATACTTTTCAAAATTCGTCCCGTCATTGCGGTCCACCTGCTCAGCCATGGAGTCCTTCATCGCCCTTTCAATGAATTCCCCCGCAAGGTCCATGGTCTGGAAAATGTCATCCCCCCTGGCAAGTCCGCCGGCAATGATGGACGCGAACAGATCCCCGGTTCCGGAAAAGCTCCCTCCGATACAGGGAAACACAGACATCCTCCTGCCGTTTCGGTCCACAGCCAGATTCCCGATCATCCGTTCCCCGCTTTCCGCGTCTTCAAACCGGATCCCTGTCACGACAACAGTTCCCGGCCCGGATTCCATCAGCTTTTCCGCCAGCTCCCCCGCCGCCTCCGAAATCTCTCTTTCCCCTTTCAGCTTCCCCAGCTCCTCATAATCCGCTTCCGCAAGGAGGCACAGCTCCGTCAGGTTCGGCGTCACCACATCCGCCCGCAGGGCCAGCTCCTTCATCCGCTGCATCAGTCCCGGAGTGAACAGCTTATATACCCGTCCCTCATCCCCCATGACCGGATCCACCAGAAGAAATGTGGGTTCCTTATAAAATGTATCCAAAAACCGAAAAATATGCCGGATCTGCGCTTCACTTGCCACGAACCCCGTATAGATCCCGTCAAACCGCACCCGCATCTTCTCCCATTCCTGCCGGAAATATTCCATCTTCTCCGTATAGTCGTCGCAGTAATAGCTGGGATACCCCGTCTGCGCGCTTAACACTGCCGTCGGCAGGGGACAGGGCTGAACCCCCATCACAGAAATCGTCGGAATCGCCGCCGTCAGCGAGCAATGCCCAAATCCCGACAGATCATTGATAACCGCAATCTTTTTCGCCATCATCCATCTCCTTAAAAACTCTGTATCATTAACTTATTTTTCTGAAAAAACCAGAAAAGAACGTCATGAAATCCATTTTGGACAAGAAATTGCTTCCGCACACCTAATACACATCTAATCCGTTTCATAGATATCTCCGTTTACGGAAAACTCCTGCTGCCAAATATCAGGTATAAAAAAGAATATCACACAACTGGATATTTCAAAACAGCCAGTTATATGATATTCAACCAATCCACTTTTTATTCTTTTTCAACAATCCGACATTATGATGCGGTCCGATACTATTTTACAGTCTGATATTATTTTACAGTCCGATATTATTTTACAGTCCGATATTATGATGCGATCCAGGATTTTTCTCTCCTGAAATATATCGCGCCTAAATCATTTTTCTCCCGAACGGATACCGCGGTTCGCCAGAAACAACGGAATCCCGACCAGCACCATTCCTCCGATCACATTTCCCGCTGTTACAAAAAGAAGGCTGCATCCCCCGTTCCATCCGTTCAGGACTCCCAGCTGCTCCGTCGTGATCCCATAAGCCTCCTGAGCTTTTGCCGCATAAGCCGGATTCATTGCCGCCAGCATCCCGGCCGGAATATAAAACATATTTGCCACACAATGCTCAAATCCGCCGATCACAAACGCCCCGATCGGAAAAAATACCGCCCAGATCTTCCCCGCAATATCCCTCGCCGCCGCAGCCATCAAGATTGCTGCGCAGACCAGAAAATTGCAGAGCGTCCCCGACGCGATTCCCTGCGCCGGCGCGATCCCGGCCTTCGCAACTGCGGTCTTGATCGTATATGCCCCCAGTAATCCGCCGGAATAATTCAGATTGCCGCTGAGATACAACAGCACGGCGATCAAAACGGCACCGGTCAGATTGCTGAGATAAACTATGACCAGATTCCGCAGCACTCTCCCCCAGGCCACGCGCCCGTCCAATGCTGCCATGACCATCAGACAATTCCCCGTAAACAGCTCACCGCCCAGCAAAATGACCATCATCAGCCCCACCGGAAAAATCATCCCGCTCACTGCCCTCGCAAGCCCTACATCCGCAATCCCATGGGCCGCCGTACTGCTTGCCGCTCCGCCCAGCGCAATGAACGCCCCGGCCAGCATTCCAAGCAGGATCATTTTTCGGGCAGACAGCGCGGCCTTCCCCTGAGCCCCTTTCATATTGGCTTCCACAACCTCCGCCGGACTATTAAAATATGTTTGCACTCTGCACCTCCGATCCGAAATCAGCCCTTGTGAAATGGCCGCAGTCTCGATCCCCCTTTGCCGCACACGAACTGTTATAAAAATAAGGAATCCACATCCGGATTCCTTATTCGTCAACACTTTCATGCCATGCCAAAAGGCATCCCCTTATGGCCATTCGGCTGTTTTACAAGATATGTATTATTTAGATGACGGGCCCGACTGATTGGTTCTCAACTTAAACCGTGTCACCAGTGACTTCAGAAGCTGTGACTGGCTGGACAGCTCTTCGCTGGCCGCCGCGCTCTCCTCAGATGTAGCAGAGTTGGTCTGCACCACGCTGGAAATCTGATCCATACCGGTCGTAACCTGTGAGATCGCCTCTGCCTGGCTCTCTGCCGCTGTCGTGATCTTATCCACATAGTCAACCGCGCTTCTGGTGCTTTCTACCGTAGCTGAAATTGCCTCCGCAGTCCGGCCCGCAATCTCCGTCCCATTCTCTACCGCAGCGATCGTTCCTTCGATCAGAGCCGTCGTATTGCTTGCCGCCTCCGCACTCTTGGAAGCCAAGTTCCGCACTTCGTCAGCCACAACCGCGAAGCCCTTGCCCGCCTCGCCCGCGCGCGCAGCTTCAACTGCCGCGTTCAGCGCCAGAATATTGGTCTGGAACGCAATATCTTCAATGGTCTTAATGATCTTACCAATATCGCCGGACTTCTGGCTGATATCGCCCATAGCATCAATCATATCCTGCATCTGCTCATTGGAAACAGAAAGCTTGCTCTGGGCCTCTGTCACCTTGCCGCTTGCGTCCTTCGCGTTCTGAGCGGTATTGCTGACCTCTCTGGAAATCTCGTTGACCGTTGCAGCCAGCTCTTCCACGGAGCTTGCCTGCTGTGTCGCGCCCTGAGAAAGCGCCTGCGCGCCGGAGGATACCTGGTCTGCTCCGCTTGCCACCTGGTCGGAAGCATCATTGATCTGACGCATAACGTCACTCAGGTTAATATTCATACGGCGGATTGATTCCAGAAGCGGAATAAAGTCGCCCTTATACAGCTCCTGATTCGCGCGGATATCAAAGTTCCCCTTTGCCATCTCGTCCAGAAGATTTCTGAGATCATCCACAACTCCTTCCAGAGCGGTGCAGGTAGCCTTTACATTCTTCACCAGCGTTCCAAACTCATCTCTTGATTCATATTCAAGCTCCTGAGTCATATTGCCTTCCGCCAGGCCTTCCATCGCCTTCTCGATCTCCAATACCGGCTTCACGATCGTTGACGTTACTCTTCCGCAGATCACCAGCGCAAGGATCACCGCAATCACCACCATACCGATCAGGAGGAACATGCTGGTGTTGGTCGACTCATAGCTTTCCTGCAGTGCATCCGCACGCATGCTCGAAGATTTATCACTCAAAGGCCTTGCCAGCTGGATTACCTTTTCCAGTGCCGGGGTACACTTATTCAGGATCGCATCCTTCGCGCCGTCCTGATCGCCCCTTTCCAGCATAGCAATAATATCATTTGCCTCTGAAAGCCAGTCATTAACAGCCGTCTTATATGCAGCCACCTCGTCCTGGTTCAGATCCTTGGAACTCTCAAGCACTTCAAAATTACTTTCGATAGAGGCAACATCCTCCTCAATCGTCTGCTTCTCCGTTGTTCCGACTCTCCCGCTGATATACATATCACGCACATGCTTCGCTGCCTCATTTGTAGCGATCCGGTTGTTCTGTACAGCGTCATCCGCCGCAACAGGTCCGGTCATGCAGGCATTCAGGTTACTGTTCGCCTTTCTCAGCTGCAAAACGGAAAAAACTGAAATTATGACCGTTAAGATCAATACCATCGCAAAAGATACATACAATTTGTTTCTAATCTTTAAATTCTTCAACTTGCCCGTCTCCTTCTGTCATTTCCGGCTCCGCATTGCCTGAATCGGCGCTGCTTTCCGGTTCTTTTTCTTTTGCCGTTCCTGTTATGACCGGCTGTTTTTCATTTTGCTCCGGCTCTGACTGTCCTGATCCGCCGCAGTCTCCGGATTCCTGAGTCTCTGACTCGTCCGCGGCATCTGCGGAAAGCAATTCTTCCGGTTCTTCTTCCCTTTTTCGGAACCGCGTCTTTATCTTTTCTCTTATATCCAAACATTTTACGCTGAGCCGAAACCACATCTTTTCACATCGGGCCGCCAGCATCCTGTAATAGATGCGGACATTCCGGATGCCCCAGCAAAAAATGAGTAAAAATGGATACCTGTCCAGTATTGGGAAAAACTGGCACATATAATCTCTCGGTGGAAACATCCACTCCCTCTTTTTGAGAAGCCATTCTTCTTCTCTGTCGCGCCGGTAAAAATCCAGCCTGACCTTTTCATTCGGCAGGAGGACCTTATCCAGGTGGTTATTCTCCTGACCGTGCAGGAGGATATATTCCTCCAGTTCCAGCGCGATCCCGTACTGCTGCCTTACGCCCTCTTCAAACCAGAGCGAAGAAAGCACCTCGGCCTGACGGACAAATTCCGTCCACTTTGCCTTTTCCAGAAGGTCCTTCACCGCTTTCCATGGAAAAGCTTCATCCAATACCTTCCTGAACAGCCAAAATTCCAGGATATCCCTGATCTTCAGCACCCCTGTCAGGTACAGCTCGACCAGTCTTCCCGCGCGATATACATATTCTTCCTCATCAGACAATATATGTATAAAACGATACTTTGCCGAAGCAGCACCGGCCAGATGCAGCGCCCCCCGGCGCGGCGCATTCTGCGGGCCGCAGTTTTCCATACGCAGATACTTCCTGATGGGACCGGAAAAATAACGCTTAAGAACCTTATTCTCAATCGGAACCTCACCGTAAAATACAACCCGGATCCCCGGCACCCTCACGTATACATTTCCCTTTTCCAGCCTGTCATCCGCCTGCTCATAGTCCATATCCCGCATCAGTCTGTAGACCTGAGCCAGCTTCTTCTTGTCTACAAGTATCTCAATCTGACTGAAAGACGCCATCTCCGGCAGCGGGTACAATTCCCTCACACTCGTATCCGACAGCAGCAGCGCGTCAATCCCATGCCTCTCCAACTGCCAGAGGATCACTTCTTCCGCCTTTTGGTACGATTCATACAAAAGAAGCTCCCTCTTATACTTCTGATAAAACTCTTCCCCGCACGCTTCTGAGATCTCTTTCTCCAGTCCCAGGATTCCCAGATAAACAAGATTGACCACATTCTGGTAATCGGAAACGCTTAAGATCTTATCCCAATTTACATATCTTCTCGAGGTTTGGACCGGTTTTTGATTAATTATGGCCCCCAGCAGCATCAGCATATATCTGATTTCATAATTAATAATTGGTCCCTCCTTCCAGCGTCACAAAAATTAGCCCTTCTATAGTTATCGGATATTTCCCGACAAATATAATGTTTTTTCAGCTTTTTTCTTGACCAGAATGCTTTTTCTTGATTGCCGGCCTTTCCCCGATCATCTGCTATAACTGACCGCACTGCAAATAGGAACCATGTTACTGTTCACACCCTAGCCGGGCGCTTACAGTAACGGAACCACAGGCGCCTTTTCCTTCGCCTACTACCGCTTTCTTGACAAGATCCTCCTTTCCTCAAATATATCCGTGGCCTTTTGATTGTATATCGCGTTCTTTTCATCCGCCACAACCATACCGGAAACCAGCGAAATACACCGTTTTTTCATGATCGTAACCAGATCCCTGGCATGGCTGGCGACCACAACCGTCATTCCCTGGTAATTCACCTCCGCCAGGAGCTGCATCAGGTCCCAGGAAGCGTCAGGATCCAGATTGGCCGTCGGCTCGTCCGCGATCAGGATGTCCGGGCTGGTGGAAAGAGCCCTTGCCAAAAGCACTCTCGCCTGCTCTCCGCCGGACAGCTCGTCAGGAAATGACTCCGATTTTCCCACCAGGCCCACCAGGCCGAGCACGCGCATAGCCGTCTTCTTCATCTGCGCGCTGCCATGCTCCGTGGCCCACAGCGCAAATAAGATATTGTCATAGACGGAGCGGTTTTTCAGCAGTCCCACCTCCTGGGATACAATCCCGATCCGCCGGCGGTGCGCGGAGATCTTTCTCCTCTTCATGATGTCCAGCCTGCGCCCATTGACCGTGATCCGCCCGGATGTGGCCTCCTCCTGCTTCATGATCAGATTCAGCAGAGTACTTTTTCCCGCGCCGCTCCTGCCGATCACAAAAACAAATTCCCCTTTTTCGATCTCAAAGGATACATTTTCCAGCGCGGTCTCATCCCCAAACCTTTTTGTCACATGATCAAAAATAATTTGTGCCATACACTCCCTACCTTAATTTTTTTCCACAAGTTCCGATATACGATACATGTAAACAACAGTCATCAAACCGTGGGGCTATCCATATAGTATAAACTTTTCATACCATTTATATAGAAAACAGGATATAATATAAATATACTTTTTTTAATCGGAACAGTCAATAGATTATAAGAATATGGAGAAAAAAATGAAAAAGAAAATATTATGCGGAATCTTTTTTCTGACAATTTTATTCTGTATCTCTTTCTCTCAGACACATATGACCGCCGCTGGCGCAGGTTTCTTTTCCGGATGCGCTTTCGGCACGGATCCTTCTTTAGGAAATACTTCCGGCATGGATTCTGCGCTTGGAAACTCTTCCGGCATGGATTCCTCTCTGGAAAATGTTTCCGACGTGGATCCTTCTTCAGATCATTCGACTGCCGGAGATTTCTCTTTAGGAAATACTCCCGGGATTCCCGGCACAGACGGCACGATTCCCGGCGCGCAGTCTGCCATAGACGCAGGCGGACAGAGAGTTCCCCTGGGAGATCTGGCAACACCCGAGCCTTTGGAAAATACGGCCGCTTCGGCAGGAGAGTTCACTCTGTCCCTGACTACCAGCATCGGCACTCTGACCTATTATAACCAGTCTGATTCCCGCTGGGCCAATTATCCCTACGGCGGCAGCGATCCCCTCGCGGTCTACGGCTGCGGGCCCACCGTAATGGCCATGCTGGTGACCAGCTTTACAGAGCATACCATCCAGCCTCCGGACATGGCCGCATGGGCGGCTGCCAACCACTACTGGTCCTCCGGCTACGGCACCAGGCACGAATTTATTCTTGAAGGCGCCGCGGCCTTCGGCCTCCAGGCCGAATCCTTCCAGAACCTGACAGCAGAAGGCGTAATGTCCGAGCTGAAAAACGGACATATCCTGGTGGCATTGATGGGCCCCGGGCATTTTTCAGACAGCGGACATTTCATCATCATTACCGAGGACTGGTCCGGCAGCCAGGTCCGGGTCGCCGATCCCGCAAGGCTGGAACGGACACAGGCCGCATGGGATGTACAGCTGATTCTGGATGAACTGCTCACCACAGCTACGGCGGGCGGGCCGGTTTGGAGCATTACCCCCAGATAATATCCGCAAAAACATACTGGTACATCACAAACCTTTTATAACCACAGTTCCATTGTGCACTGAGGCTGCAAAAGGATATGAGATGTACCAGTCACGATCTGTCGATCTCTTACAGTCTTCATAAACCAGGCGTTTTGCGAATATTCACAGGAAAATTCTGACACTCCCCTGATCCTTACAATTAGTAATAAACCAGTAACGATGCGACAATCTCTTACAATTCATATTCCTTGTACAACCGTTCGCGCAATGCATCGTCAGCTGCAATTTTGACAATCAGGTTGCTTTTCCCTTCATTTGTCAGATGAAGGATTAATCTCCCATATCTTTGTGCTTCCTCTTCTTTGCCTTCTGCCCTGCCCTCTTCTTTGCCTTCTATTCTTCCAATCGCCCGTTCTTCTTCCCGGAGGTAATCAAGCACTTCTTTTTCATCATATTCAAAAATACTCATGGCAATCACCTCCGCTTTGTTCTTTCTCAGGAAATCTGCCAGGATTCCATCTTTGATGCATTCATCCACCGCACGTTGCACGGCTTCTTTCAGATCCATATTGCCGCAGTAACTTCGAACGCATTCCACATATTTCATATATTCCCGCAGTGTCGGACACTGATCCAGAAATTCTTGATTGTTGCCCGGATTGATGTTGATCACCAGCACCTTTAATTCCAGGAGCGGTGATTCCTGCTGCAGGATCCGACCGATCTCGCTGAAAGCTTTGACGGTTTTTACAGCAGTATCACTTCCCTTATCCACATTGCTTTTAGCAGTATCGGTGCTGCTGGATGCATTCACTCCGTTATCCGCTTATTTGTTTTTCGCTCATGTGGGCCTCCTTTTCCGGGCCTTTAAAAAGCAGACATTCATTCCTGTACGGTTTGTATAAAACACTCTGTCAGCGATTCAAAAACCCTATGCTGTTTTAAAAGTATTGAAATAAGCATAGATTTTCTGAAATGTTGAATGATAAGAAATCAACAGAAATAGAACTTTAGAATCCTTATGCTTTGCAATGATGATAACATGGGACACAGATATTTACAAGCGTTTTCTGTTTTTTGTCCCAAATATTTATTATGAATGGCTACAGATCAGAATTTAGCCTGCAGCGCAGCTGAACTTTCGAAGACGGTCGGAAAGTACTGTTTATCTGCAGTAGTTTCTGACGGCATCTGATGCCCCTTACCTATACAGCAGACATTTCGTAATTTCACGACCGCCCTGTCTTCTCTCTATTTATGAATTTGTCTGATAGTAAGATTCTTTTCCTGCAACTTTTGAGTTCAGTACTTTATCCAGACTGATTGTCCGGTTCAGTACCTGCTGCGTCTGACCGCTCAGCTCGGCAATCTTCCTGGCCTCGAAGCTGTCCGGCGCATACTGCTCCTGACCCCCACCGTTCAGCCAGGAACGGAACTTTTCTCTTTCCTCCGAATCCAATGCCTCAAGGATCGTCTGAATCTCATGCTTCGCGGTACTGACCTGATCCATTTCCTCGCCTCGCATTTTTAAGAGCAGCTCGACAGACTCCTTGTCATTTCTCGATAAAGAATCTGCCATATCCTTTGTCAGCCTCTCAATCTCTACCATATGTACATAATTCCGCTGTACCCTTATCAGGACCTCTGACAGAAATTCTTCTCTATTTTCCATATGCCTTATGTGTCCTCTCCCATATCGTATTACAGGCCCCGGATAAAACCGGCGGCCTGTAACATGAATCTGTCAATTTAGTTTTTTACACAGCAGCCGTCTTACTGGCTTCTTTAAACGCATCCCGAAGATCCCCCACAAGGGGCTTCAGTTCCTGGATCACAGCTACTTTTCTTCCGGCCTGCAGCCGGCTCAGCTCAAAGAGGAAAAATTCATACATTCTCCTCAGTTCATAACTGATCTTGTAATCCATATTCAAAGTAAAGTCAAGATACTGTACGATCTCCTTCGATCTCTGAACTGATTGATTAAACAAATCATAATTTTCATCTTCCAACGCAACCTGCGCCCTGGTGAGACGCTTGAGCAGCTCATCGTAGAGAAGCAGGAGCATTTCCCCGCTTGTCATCGTGTTTACAGACTGCATCTTATACTGTTCATATCCATTCTGATACATTCTTTTCCCCTTTTCGGTTTAATATCCTCCCATGGAGCTCAGGTAGCTGGACTGGCTGTTCATGTTTGCGATCATAGTCTCCAGGGTAGAGAACTGTGAAATATAACGGTCCTGTTCTGTCTTCAGCCGGGTTTTCAGCTGGTTGATCAGCTTATCCAGAGCTGTCAGCTGATCATAGTATGTGTTCTGCGTAAGGCTCTGAGCAGCGCTCTTGGATCCGGCCTTCCGGATCAGGATACCCTTGGTCTCCATAGAACCGACCGTCTTTACATATTTGTCCATGACGGACTTAAGGTTTGTTGCAAGTCCGTTAGAAGTCGGCTTTCCATCCGCACCAATTCCGCCTTCTTTCGAAGTGAACAGATTCTGCACTTTCTCCGGATCCGTCTCCAGTGCCGCACGCAGTTTTGATTCATCAATGCTAAGCTTACCGTTATCAGAATAGCTGCTGGAAAGATTGATTCCAATCTTCTCAAATTCTACCAGAAGCCCGCCGCTGACAACCACACGCAGATCCATACTCAATGACCTCAGGTCACTGTCGCCGTAGAGCAGACCTTCCTTCGCCTTTGTCTCCCATTTTGAGATCTCAGTCTCAGACAGTTCAGCTTTCTGGTCAGATGTAAGCGGATCGTAATCCCTGTCGTGCTTCGTAGTCAGTTCGCCGTTTACCAGATCAACGATCGCATTGTAGTCTGCTACGAAGGACTTGATGGTGTCCATCAGTTTGTCAACGTCTACGGAAGCATTGATTTCTACTGCATCAACAGAATGATCTCTTTCTAACTCGCCAGCATCATTTTTCTTATAACCAAACTCACCTTTTAATGCAATTGTAAGACCATCTACTGTAAATGTATTGGAATCTCTCCGCAGTTCTACTTCCTGATCTGAACCTGCGTATTTTACGGCAACAATAGCATCCTGACCGCGTACTGAGTCATTCATTTTGTCTCTATTTAAACCAAAAACCTCGCTCAATTTATTGTTGGCATCAACAGAGTTTTTGCTAAAATCAATCACACCACTTGCACCATTTACCTTCGATGTAAATGTGAACTTATCTGCTGCTTCCTGATAGGTTACGGTTACATTTGCATTACTGTTATTGATTGCATTAATTAAATCTTTTTTAGTTGCGAAGCCATTTTCATCACCCCGAACTTGAATGTCTTCTCCGTTAAGTTTAAATTTATACCAGTACTCCTTCACTGTTTCTCCAGTATCATTGCCATCCTTATCTTTTACTGGTATTTCCTTCTCTTCTGCTGGTCCAAATGCTGATAAATCTACCTTTTCATCAAAATTTGTTCTGTTTGACAATCCGGCCCTTAATCCCAATGCTGATAAAGTCTCATAATTCCCACCTGTAACTTTTAAAATAGACGAATCATCCGTTTCTTTTGTCGCTCCGTCTCCAGGAATCGTTGTCCTAAAGGTAAGTTTCGGCGTTATAGCATTACCACTATCATCCTTATTTTTGATATCTACCGACACTCTGTCCTTTCCGAATTTTGCGTCAAGGGACTTTTGAAGGGACTTTTGTACTTCTTCTAATGTATTAGCATCATTTGCTATCTCGATCTTTGCTTCCGTCCCATTATATGAAAATGTCAAAGTCTGGCCTTTCACCCTCTCAGCCCAAGTTTTTTCGAGGTCTATCTTACTTGTATCACTTGATACAGGCCCTTGTGTTCCGTCAGAAAAATTCACTTCCTTATTTTCTATTCCCATATATTCCAGCGCTGTGCCACCCTTCAACACAGTTGGCTTATCGCCTACTATCTTCTCATTAGCCTCAATTTTAAAAGCGTCTCCATCTCTTGTTACTTTAATAACATCTCCTAATTTTTTGCCTTCTCCAACATCTGTTTTATTTAAGATATTTTGAATGGAGCTTACTGCATTATCTACAGTAGAATAATCCCCCTCATTCAATAATACTTTGTAATCTTTGCCTGCATATGAAAATTCCAGAGTCTGGTTTTTTAAAGTCTGGACATCAGAAAAGTCAATACTTTCTGATGTCATTGTACTGGCAGGCTTCCCTGTGGAAGACAACGATGCATTCTGAGCCTTCTGCTTAATGCCCATAATGGTCATAGCATCCGCCCCGCTTGCCGTCCCGGATATTGACACATACTTGCTGTTATCCCCAGACGTCGTGATCTTATTCCGACCCCAGAGCAGGGAGCTGAACAGGTTGGTAGGAGAAGTCAGGGTTTCCGTATATTTTCCATGGAAACTGATCATCTTGTCGCTGATTGCGCGGACTGCTTCCTGCATCCACTCGATCTTCTGCTTTTTCTGCTCCTGCTGATTCAGCTTTGATGTCGTGCCAAGAGTCATTCCCTTGATTAATTCGTCTCTGTCCAGGCCGCTGGCCAGACCGCCGTAACCACGAATACTATTACTTGTTGAACTGCTTAATGAACCTACTGATGCCATATCAATCCTCTCCTTCTTCTCTTCATATTCTCCATGACCGCCCGCCGGAAGATCCGATTCCTAAAACCTGAAATGAAACGCTGAAAACGCAGATTCTCAGATCCTGAATGCCTGAAATTCGGCTTCCGCCTCCTCGATCATACAATTGCATGACAAAATCTACTGCAATCTTTTGTGAACTGGTAGCTATATATTGCCTTCCCCGCATAACGCTCTGCCTCTGGCCGAAACAGAATATCCGCCAGAAAAATGATGGAGCGGGACATCTGCTCCATCACCGAAGTTGGTTTTAAATAGCAGATGCCGTTACTATGAGCGGCCGGTCAGACCACGTATAGTAACAACGGCAGAAAGCAAATACACACTGATAAATTTTATTTTATTCTGTACTTATTTATCGGCATATAGTATACTTTAAATAATAGCGAAATGAGTTTTTTTACGAATGGAGGAATATATTTTGGCTACTATCATCGTACTCACCAATCAGAAAGGCGGCGTAGGCAAGACGACTACATCCACTGCTCTGGCGGCCGGCCTGGTTTCTTTTTACAATAAAAAAGTACTTGCGATTGATCTGGATCCGCAGGGGAATATGGGGTTTAGCCTTGGGCTTGACATTGAGGAAGGGCGCACGATCCATGACGTGATGATCGGACGTACCTCCGCGCGGGAAGCGATCCAGACGACCGATTACTGCGACGTGATCACTTCGAATATCCTGCTCAGCAGCGCGGAGCTTGAATTTAACTTTTCAGACCGGGAGCTTTTGTTGAAAAATTCATTGGCGCCTGTTGCGGATGATTATGATTTTATCATCATTGACACTCCGCCGGCTCTGAATATTCTGACGGTAAACGCATATGCTATGGCAGATTATCTCATTATCCCCATGGCGCCGGAGATTTTGAGCCTTCTCGCCGTTACTCAGATCAAGGAGACCATTGATTCTGTCCGTGAAAGCCTGAACCCGCATCTGGACGTGCTGGGGATCCTTCTGACTAAGTACAACCCGCGAACAGTCCTGGCCCGTGAGGTCAAGGAGATGGCGGAAAATATTGCCTCGCAAATCGGGACATGCGTATTTGACACCCAGATCCGTTCCAGTGTGTCCGTCGCGGAAGCGCCTGCCCACGGCCTGAGCATATTTGACTATGCGCCACGCGCGAAGCCCTCAGAAGACTATATGAGTTTTATTAAGGAAATCAGAATCATGATGAGAACCAAAACACTCCAGGAGGTAAGATAAAATGGCCAGAAAAAGCAACAAAACCGCTCATGTTCTGAACCTGCTTGCAGGACATGACGCGGCAAAGGATGCGGACGATCAGGCATCTATAGAATCGGAGGCTTCCGGCGGTTCAGCTGCGCAGACGGCCTCCGGCGGTGCGGCTACTCAGGCAGCTCAGGCCAACGCAGCTTCCGGCAGCGCCGTTTCTCAGTCCGATTCGGATGGTACGGCTCCTCAGGCAGTTTCCGGCAGGCAGTCCAGGCAGGCAGCTCCTCAGACAGCAGCCGGAAGGCAGCCCAGACAGGCGGCTGCGGGCAGTGCGGCTACTCAGAAAGCTCCCGGCAGGCCGGCCCGACAGCCGGGAGGATCAGCCGCGGCGGTTTCCGGCAATGCCGGCCCGGTTGCCGCTCCGGCTCCTGTCGTATCTGCCCAAAACAATATTGCCGTGATTGATAAGACCGGGGATGATCCGGTAGCGGAACTCATTCAGCAAAAGTTATCCAGTGAATTTGAAAAGCAGATGAAGCAGTCTCAGCCGGGGGCATCCTCCGCAAAAGATATTACGCCTGTGCCTGAAATGGATGCAGGTTCCGCGGAAGATTCCGAATATTCTTCCGATGCCCTTCCTCTTACAGAAGCAGAGGAGATTCTTGATGATATTGATCTTGAGGGATTGCTGCTTTCCGATGCCGAGCCTATCGCTCCCGAGCCGGAACAGGCATCCTCCATGAATGAAATCAATGCAGACGCTATGATTTTGGATGAAGATGCAGCAGAAGCTTTCGACGATATATCCGGGGCAGACTCTTTTCCGGAGCCAGAAGATGAATCACTGATTCTTTCGGCAGCAGAACCCCTTCCGGAGAGTACACCGGTTTCTCAGCCTGCTGCTGACCAGGAGAGCTTATCGGTTCCTCAGTCTGTTGCCGATCAGGACAATGCGCCGGTTTCTCAGCCCGCTTCCAGCCAGGACAATGTGCCGGTTTCTCAGCCTGTTACTGTACAGGATGCTGAGGCTGCCGTGCCTGCGCAGGAAGCTGCTGTTTCCCCGCAGCCAGATCGGACGCCTGCCGCCGCGCCGGAGGCGAACCCGGTACAGGAAGCCGCACCCATTTCGCAGTCGGCTTCTGAACCTGCTGTTTCAGCTCCCGCCCCCGTACCGACGCCGGAACCGGAGCCTGGACCCGAGCCGGAGCCTGATTTTGCCGCAATCAATGTTATGGAGCATATTGTAAGGGACAAGATCATTTATTTTATGCGCCAGTTTGACGTCTGCACATGCGACCGCTGTAAAGCAGATGTCACTGCGCTGACGCTCAATGGTTTGATGCCAAAATACATTGTCACCACGAAGGCGGCGGTTGACCCGCTTCTCAGTTATTACACAAACCGGCTGATTTCGGATGTCACTGTAGAGGCTACAAAATCCTGCATGA
This sequence comes from Schaedlerella sp., assembly GCF_056796775.1. NCBI lineage: Bacteria > Bacillati > Bacillota > Clostridia > Lachnospirales > Lachnospiraceae > Schaedlerella > Schaedlerella sp. The sequence continues at coordinate 42,102 of NZ_JBQIKP010000017.1, read as the reverse complement.
TCGTAAAAGAAAATCCGAGGCATTAAGACTTCTTAATTCCTCCTGAGCATAAAAAGGCTGTTGGAAAATGACGGCAATTCCACAATATCTCATCGCAGCTAATGAATTTTGCAACGGTATATTGTTTACAAATGCCATTTTCCAACAGCTTCTTTTTAGTTGGTTTCCTGCTTCTTTTCCTTGTTCAGCCGTTTCCGTATTTTTTCAATATCATAATCCGGCGCGAAAGGCTGTGCAGTATCGTATATTCTCTGTACAATTCTCTCATCCTCTTCCAGAACATTCGCTATTTCCCTTGCACTGAGGTTCTTTTTCATCTTTTTGCAAATCTGCTCTATCAGTTTCTTTTCCTCGCCAATAGAAATTCCGTTTTTCTCACCGATAGAGATTCCGTTTTTCTCACCGATAGAGATTCCGTTTTTCTCACCCTGCTCATATCCGCTATGCCAGTTACTGTATACCTGCGTATTATAATCATAAATAGCCTTTTGCCTTGCCTCATAGATCAGCCGTTTATTTCCATCTTCGCTCATATGCAGTAATTGTTCATATGCCTTCCGGATATGCGGATCTGTCTTCGCTGCCATCTCAAACTCCTCCTTTTTCTCGGCATTGAGAAATTTTGCCCATTTTAATAACGCTGTCTCCGGATACTCGCGCTCCGCAACCTTGGGCAGTTCTACGATATGAATCTCGAATTTATCGCTGTACTTCCGCCGCCTTTTATCTTCCCACATGTGAAAGCAGGAATAGAACTCCTCGTCTTCCTCAAACAGAATAAAGTCCAGGATCCCTACATGGATGCATTTTCCCAGGACATGATAGCCTTCGCCCGCCAGAATCACATCGGAATACATCTTGCTCAGATAGAACAGCGAGCGCTCCCTCCAAAACAGGAATTTTGCCACCTGGATCTCCATATCAAGCTGGACATCCCCGTTCAGAATTACACGCACATCCAAAATTCCCAGCTTGTCTTTATTGTGCCTTACCCGCAGATGAGTGGGAAGCAGTTCCGTCTTGATGACTTCCTCTGGTTCGATCCCCAGCACCGCCGCTATAAAGCCCTGCCTGACCTCTTCAAATTCCATCAGCTCCTTGAAGCAAAAATCCACCTTCGGCTTCATGATAAAGTTCGTCGTGTTTTCCATACTGCCGCTCCTTTCTTCGCCTGAAATAGAGAAAAAAATCCGGTGCTGGAAAACAAATCAGCGTAAAATCTCAGGGCCCTTCGCTTATTTTTATTATAGTAGCATCCTGTAAATTAAACAACTTTTTTCTCTTTCTTCACTCTGAATCGTTTTTTGTCGTGTTACTTTTTCGGTAACGTTGTTGTCTTCTCATTACTGGAAATGCTGCTCCGAATACGGGAACATTGAAAAATCATAAGCTTTATCACTGACCTGCCCTTTGATTTTTTAGGAATGAGATTGCCTATCCATGGCGTTAGAAAAACGCCAGAATGGATATGCGTATTTCTTTGTATAGTATTTATATACAGCCCTTTATCATAAAGCGGCTGATATATCCATATCTGTGTTAATCTGCGTTCTGCTTCTTTTCCGCAACCAGCCGGTTCCGTATTTTTTCAATATCATAATTCGGTGCGAAAGACCGTGCAGTATCGTATATTCTCTGCACAATTCTCTCATCCTCTTCCAGAATTTTCGCAATCTCCCCTGCACTGAGATTCTTTTTCATCTTTTTACAGATCTGTTCTATCAGTTTCTTTTCCTCTCCGTTTTTCTCTCCCTGCTCATATCCGCTATGCCAGTTACTGTATACCTGCGTATTATAATCATAAATAGCCTTTTGCCTTGCCTCATAGATCAGACGCTTTTTTCCATCTTCGCTCATATACAGTAATTGTTCATATGCTTTCCGAATATGCGGATCTGTCTTCGCTATCATCTCAAACTCCTTCTTTTTCTCAGCATTGAGAAATTTTGACTCCCGGCTCTCTCTGTTAATCTGCATCCTGATTCTTTTCCGCATTCAGCCGCTTCCGTATTTTTTCAATATCATAATCCGGTGCGAATGACAATGCTGTATCGTAAATTCTCTGCACAACGCTCTCATCCTCTTCCAGAATATTCGCTATCTCCCTTGCACTCAAGTTCTTTTTTATCTTTTTACAGATCTGTTCTATTAATTTCTGCTCATATCCGCTATGCCAGTTACTGTATATCTGCGTATTATAATCATAAATCGCTTTTTGCCTTGCCTCATAGATCAGCCGTTTATTTCCATCTTCGCTCATATGCAGTAATTGTTCATATGCCTTCCGGATATGCGGATCTGTCTTCGCTGCCATCTCAAACTCCTCCTTTTTCTCGGCATTGAGAAATTTTGCCCATTTTAATAACGCTGTCTCCGGATACTCGCGCTCCGCAACCTTGGGCAGTTCTACGATATGAATCTCGAATTTATCGCTGTACTTCCGCCGCCTTTTATCTTCCCACATGTGAAAGCAGGAATAGAACTCCTCGTCTTCCTCAAACAGAATAAAGTCCAGGATCCCTACATGGATGCATTTTCCCAGGACATGATAGCCTTCGCCCGCCAGAATCACATCGGAATACATCTTGCTCAGATAGAACAGCGAGCGCTCCCTCCAAAACAGGAATTTTGCCACCTGGATCTCCATATCAAGCTGGACATCCCCGTTCAGAATTACACGCACATCCAAAATTCCCAGCTTGTCTTTATTGTGCCTTACCCGCAGATGAGTGGGAAGCAGTTCCGTCTTGATGACTTCCTCTGGTTCGATCCCCAGCACCGCCGCTATAAAGCCCTGCCTGACCTCTTCAAATTCCATCAGCTCCTTGAAGCAAAAATCCACCTTCGGCTTCATGATAAAGTTCGTCGTGTTTTCCATACTGCCGCTCCTTTCTTCCTCTGAAAAAGAGAAAAAAGTGCCGATGCCGGAAAACAAATCAGCGTAAAATCTCAGGGCTCATCGCTTATTTTTATTATAGTAGCATCCTGTAAATTAAACAACTTTTTTCTCTTTCTTCAGTTTGAATCATTTTTTGTCGTGTTACTTTTTCGGTAACGTTGTTGTCTTCTCATTACTGGAAATGCTGCTCCGAATACGGGAGCATTGAAAAATCATAAGCTTTATCACTGACCTGCCCTTTGATTTTTAAGGAATGAGATACCTTATGGCTTAGATCACTGCATCCATAACATCAGAAAGATGTCTGACTGGATGGCGTTTAGTTTACTCTTGAATCGGATATCTGTCAACTCAAGACACAGATTTATCACATTTATAGCTGCTATCAGGTTACATGTCACACACTGACCAATCACTACGCTGATTGGTCAGGAGGATGCACATAAAAGCTGGGATTCAGGCCGTCCATTGCCGTAGGCAATTTTAAATGACGGCCTGAGTTACAGGGCACGCCTGGTCAAGGTGTGACCTGTAACGCTATCAGGTTACAGGTCACCCCCCGGCCAATCACCACACGGATTGGCCGAGAGGATGTGTATAGAAGTTAAAAAAGGCACTGTCAGGAAATACCATTATTTCCCGTCAGTGCCTGATAGAATCAAATGTCCCCCGCCAATATCCACCGCGGATCCTTCGGCTTTTCTTCCGGTTTGCTGTCCGCGGCCGTAGTTGTACGCGTCACACCACCGGCCGTATAGACTCTCCCGCACTCGGGACAAATGCCGGTCTGCATCGTAACGGACTGGCTGATCACACGCCGTCCCTCGCTCTGTGCTTTGGCGCGCTCACGTACTACGTGCTCCAGCTCATGCCCGCGGACTGCTGATGCCGACTGATCCGGCGCAATGTGCGTCGGCGATTTGAAAGATACGCCCGGATCGTCAGAGCCGTCCTGATACTTCCGTTCCTTACAGGTCTTGCACTCCGCTTCCCCGGAAGTTTTCTGCGCGCTATCCGTACCCATTCCGGCAACCTTCGGCGCATCCTCCTCCGATACCGCAGCCGTGTTCTCCGCCTCTGATGAGGTTCCCGGTACTCCAGCCTGTACTGCCGCGTCCTCTGACGAAGATGCCCCCGGCAGATCTAACTGTACTGCTTCCTCTCCTGACGCACGAGAGGTCCCCGGCAAGTCTAACTGCACCGCTTCCCCTCCTGATGTCCGGGATGCTCCCGGCAGTTCAACTCCTGCCGCTTCTACTCCGGATACCCGGGATGCCCCCGGCAGATCCATCTGTACCGCGTCTTCACCTGATGCCCGCAGTGTTCCCGGCAGTTCAACTCCTGCCGCGCCTTCACCCGATGCCCGCAACGACCTCTGAGCTCCGCCCGCATACTGCATACGCATGCGGACCGACAGCTCCGCCGGATCCATCCCCTTCCTCAGAAATGGTATCATATAATTGGTACTTCCGGAATTTCCCGGCTGAACCACGGAAATCCTATCCACCGGCTGAACCGGGCTATCCGGATCCGCAGCTCTTCCAGCTGACACTGCCGCCACACCGGATGCCTGCCCCGCGGCCGCTATACTGCGAGCGCCGATCAAAGATGATACACCGCCGGTCCTTCCCGCAGATACCGACCGCACTCCGGCAGCCGTTTCCGCCTGCCTGCCTGATACACGTTCCACCGCAGACACTCCCGCCTGCCTGCCTGATACACGTTCCACCGCAGACACTCCCGCCTGCCTGCCTGATACACGTTCCACCGCAGACACTCCCGTCTGCCGGCCGGCTATTCTTCCCCCCGGAGCCGCTCCCGCTCCTGCCTGAACCTGCATATTCTGAGCGGATGCCCGTCCCCGGGCATAGCCGCCCGTATACTGATAGCTGCTTACATACGGACTGAAAGAAACCGCCCCTACCATAACACACACCTCCCACAAAGTAATGCCATCCCACTATATCGCTCCGATCATCGGCATACTTTCTGTCCAAAGACAAAACCCTGCCGCAGACAGCGGAATGATATACAGATACCACCGCAGAGCAGCAAGGTTTTTCCTTAACAGCGCTTCTCAAATGACGCTCCGGTATTTTTCACTTATACCCACAAGGAACACCCTATCATAGCCATTCAGCCATTACACAAGGTATACTTTTACAGGAATAAACCGATCACTGCCCCCATAAGAAACTGTATGGAAATAACTTATACATCTTGACTTGTCTATTTCTCCGATGGCACAGGTCAAAAAGACTCGACGTAGCCCACTACGCCTGCGTTTTTTGACCTGCACCCTCGAAGAAATATCCTGCGCAATCTGCACAAGTTATTTTCCTACAGTTCCTAAACAGCGCTTCTTATTCTTCCTCTTTGACACCCACAACGTTATCCCAGATGTCATTGACCTCTTCCACACATTCCATATAGATCTGTGCCAGTTCATTCGTATGAAGTCCCAGATCTTCCGCAAGACCCTTGATCTCACTCCACTCCGCACGCTCATAATGGAGGATGAGCTGATACAGCTTTCCTGCCATACCCTCCTGATAGATCAGGGCATCCTTCACTTCCTTGATGATCGGGATCTCGAACAGGATCTCCTCTATCGGCGCGTCGATCATATACTCCAGTGTAGAGAACATTCCCATCAGATACGCATCCGATGCCGTAATCTCGAACTTTCTCAGCTTCTTTACCAATGCGGACGCGAAATTCGCGCGCAGGAAAGAAGTCTTCAGCAGTTCCTCGGAGGAATTCTCTCCCTTATCCTCAAAGCTCAGCAGGTATACCCACTGCTTCAGCTGGCTGATCCCGACGCGGACAAGCGCCTGACGGATGGAGGTCGTCTCGTGATGCACCGCAAAGTAAGCGGAATTCGCCATCTTCAGCAGAGCATAGGACAGGGACGCGTCCCTGGCGATGATCTCCTCCAGCATCTCCACATCCGGCTCTTCCTTCGTGATCTCCATGATCAGCTGATACAGGTTCCCCTGCATGAAATCCATCTTGCTGGCCTTCGTAGTCGTTGCGCTGGAAATAAAGTTTCCTTCCACATAATCCACCTGAAGCTCCTTCGCAAGATCATAGGCTTCCCTGGTATTCACGCCTGTAGCAATGATCTCCTTCTGGAAACCATGCGCCATATCCACGACATTTGCGACTGAACCCCTGCGGTTCTCATCCATGTCCTCAATAAGCTGTACCTTAATATAATCCACATACTCCAGCATACTGAAATACTTCGGAGTAAACTGGAAATCATTGATCGCGAAATGGTATCCCGCTTCTTTGTACTTACTGATCAGGATTGCGGCCAGGGAATGGATGACAATATTATCCTCGATCTGGATCACAATCTTATCCCTGTCAAAAATCTTCGGCGTATTCCTGAACAGCAGCGCCGGGGTAAATGTCATAAACGTCTTTTTTTCCTTGAAAATCCGGTTCGAATTTTCCGAAAGAAAGGCAACCATGGCATTCGCCGCCACACTGTCCGTACTTGAGTTGTACAAGCTGTCCTGATCCTCCTGAATCCGCAGTTCGTATCCAATAATCGTGTCGGTCTTCAGATCCTTGATCGCCTGTCTTACTACACAATTATCCATGCGCTATATCTCCTTCCGCAGCAATAATTCGTCCATCACCTCGACCAGACGGCCGATCTCCGGCTTGGACAACTGCTCATCGGCGCCAAGCTGTTTTCCCTTGCGCCACATCTCTTCATTAATCAGTGATGAGAAGATGATAACCGGCATACTCTTCATCATCTCATCTTCTTTTACAAGCTTAGTCAGACGGTGTCCGTCCATCTCCGGCATCTCGATATCCGTGATCAACAGAGCTGCTTTTTCATGGAAGTCAGAATCATTTCTAATGAGATTCAGATAATCCCACGCTTCCCGTCCGTTATTAAAGTTCAGCAGATTAACATATCCCGCGCGCATCAGGGAATCCTTGATCATCTTCGTCAACAGGATAGAATCCTCCGCAAGTATGATATGCTCATCCCTGATCTCCCTTTCGCCCAGCTTATCAATATCATCTACCTGAATACCGGTCTCCGGCGCAATCTCCGTAACGATCTTCTCAAAATCCAGGATTGTCACCAGTCTCCCGGAGCATGACGCAATACCGGTCGCCACGCCTTCCTCACCGTTAGAAAGCGTCTTATCCGGTTTCTGGATATCCTCCCATGAGATTCTGCTGATCCCCACAACCGTATGTACCCGGAACGCGATATTCATCATATTAAAATTCGTAATGATAAACAGATCCCTGTCATTGGTATCTCCGCTCTGTCCTGTCAGATACTGCGGAAGGTTGATCACCGTGAGCAGAATATCCCTGGGCTTAAAAATCCCTTCTACAGACGGATGGGAGTGAGGTACCGGTTTGACTTTGTCGGCCATCATAATCTCCCTTACCTTTGCCACATTGATCCCATACAATTCTCCGAATATGGTGAACTGCATTATCTCAATCTCATTTGTTCCTGATTCCAATAAAATCTCTGTATCAGCCATAAACACTCACTCCTTTGCATTCTATAATATATTTATCGGCGCATTCCGCGCTAAAATTAAGCGATTCGTATCTGTTCGCCGCCCGCAGTTCCAGCGCCTCTATTGCATCCAATTTCCACGCTCACAGTTCCGGCGCATATCGTACCTGTTCGCCGCTCCCGCAGCCGCGGCGCTTTTATAAGAACTTCTCCGGCCTTCCGGCACAGCGGATAGAAACCTGCCCGGTCGCCACGTCCAGCAGCATTGTTCTTGCATAATTGGCCCCCGTATCCTCTCCCTTGATACGCAGTCCTTCTGCCGCAAGAACCCGTTTCACCATCTGGGCGTTGCGGTCACCAATGTTCCCAAGCCCTCCCGGGCCCTTCATCTCAAACATCTTCGCACCGCCTGCGATCTTACACACCATCCGGCTCTTTGAGGCGCCAAAAGCCTGAAGCTTGCGTAAGGTCTCCGGAATCCCCGAATCCGCAAACTTGAATACATTAGTATCCGTTCCCTGTTTCTGCGGAAGCATGATATGAAGAAGGCCTCCAAGCTTGATCATGGGATCATAAAATGAAATCCCAATGCAGGAGCCCAGAGCATATGTAATCAGTATGCCCTCCTGCCTCGTAATCTTCATATCCGCAATTCCGACCGATACCTTCTTGATCATTCTGTCAATCACTCCACTCCTAGTTTTTTCATTAGAACATTTAATGATTTCACATCAGGCAGGAGCAGCATATTGCTGTTCAGAGCTTTTCCATCGATCTTAAATTCGCCTGTGATCATCATGATCCTGTCCGAATGCTGTCCCATCACCGCGATCGGTACGCTCAGGATACCACCCAGCATATTTGCTGTAAACTGCGGAACAGACAGCTCCACTTCTACATTCGCCAGAGAAGACATTGCAGTGATATATGAAGAAATCACAATGTTCCCGATCTCTGTCAGGACGGACGCATCAATCTCATCCAGCTCCAGCATATCTACACTGCCCTTACCAAGCATCCGCTGTACGATCTCATCAGCAAATTCCTTGGTCAGGATAAACAGCATAACCCCCTCCAGCTCCCCTGACATCTCTACAAATATTGCCGCAACCAGTTCCTCCGGGTCTCCAAGCAGGTTCAGAGCCGGATTGAATCCAAGCACCTTGACGGCCGGCATCGACATGTTTACTTTCGCATTCAGCATACTGGACAACGCGGTCGCCGCATTGCCGCCGCCGATGCTTCCAATCTCTTTCAGGATATCAAATTCCAACTCGCCCATTTCTTCATATTTATTTATTGCCATATGTCTACCTCGCTATCTTCCATAGTATCTGTCCGGCGCCCCTGCAGAGACCGGCAGTGCCGTCCGGGGCCGGACAGTCATCTCTCACGCCGTATTATGTCCGCAGTCCGTTGATCGTGGTCATGACCTCATCCGACGTCTGTACCATCTTTAACGCATAGGAATAAGCCCTCTGCGTCTCGATCATCCGCGAGATTTCCTCCGCCGTATCCACTCCCGACATCTCCAGCGTATGGTCCACCAGCCTTGCGCCCCGCATCAGATACGGAAGGCCGTTCTTTGCCGTCGGGGTAAATTCATTTCTTCCGGTACTCTGCATGCCGTCCAGGATGTCAAATCCATACACGCCGATCTCCCCGCTCATCTCTCTCTCTGTTCCCACGATATCTCCCACGATGATCGGGTTCTGGTTCTGATCCAGGACCAGGTTGCCGTTATCATTGACCAGGTAGAACTGATCCCCACGCTGGGACATGCTGAAATGTCCGTTTCTGGAGTAAGTCACCTCACCCGTAACAGGACTCAGCAGCATGAAAAATCCATCGTCTAATATCGTATAGTCAAATTCGCCGTCCGTGGTCATCGGCGCCGACGGATCGAAGTTCGTATTCGTCTTTTCCACAGCGATCCCCACGCCTGCCTTCAGCGGAGTATCATCCCCCCTGTAGTTGTTCAGGTTATAATACATCAGATCCGAAAATACGGCTGACTTTGATTTATAACCATAGTTGTTTACATTCGCAAAGTTATTCGCTATGACATCCATCTTCTTCTGCTCTTCCATAGCGCCCCTTGCTGCCGTATAAAATGAAGTGTACATAGTCTCTCCTCTCTATGATTTGCATAAGCAGTCCGTCCGGATCGCCAGGCACGGCCACAGTCATGACAGCCCGCTTATCCCATCCCTGTTATGATCAGTTCGGGCTGCCGAGCATCGTCGCCCTGCTGATCAGCTGGTCATACATCCGCAGGATCTGCGCGGAACCCTGCAGCACCCGCTGGCTGCTCATCATCGCCGTCATCTGCTCCGCCAGGTTTACATTGGAATCCTCCAGGAACTTCTGCGTCACCACCGCATTGGAGCCCGTCGGGTTCGCCCCGGTTGTAAAGACGCCGCCGGTCACCTTGGTCAGCTCGCCGTAATCCGCAAAATCCACGATATCCAGTGTTCCGAAATACCTTCCGTCCTCTGCCGCGGTGATCCTTCCCTGACTGTCAATGGTCAGATCATCCGTGTCCACCTGGATCGGTCCGTTGGTGCCCATCACCCGGCCCATCCCCGGCAGGATCAGGTAGCCCTGATTGTCCAGGTTGAAGGAGCCGTTCCTTGTATAGACCTCTCCGTTGTCCGTCTCAATCACAAAAAATCCGTCTCCCGTCAGGCCCACATCCAGCGGATATCCGGTCTCCCGGATGCCCCCTTCGGTATAGTCCGTAACCCTCTCGTCGGCTACGTTCATACGGGATACCGTCCCCACTTCCGTTCTGCCGTCCTGGTCATACCGATACAGCATCTCATCCCGGAACGTACTCTCCATCATCCGGTCCATCTTATAGCCCGGAGTAGAGACATTGGACATATTATTACTGATAATATTCAGATTCCGGTTCTGTGTGATCATATTGGATGCCAGATCATAAAATCCCTGAAACATATTCTTGCTCTCCTTTTCTTTTTTATAGAAACTTCTCCATATGCACCCGCAGCTTCTTGATCGCGTTCGAATGGATCTGCGATACTCTTGGCTCGCTTACCTGAAGCACATCCGCGATCTGGCGCATATTCAGATCGTCGATATAATACAGTGAGATCACAAGCTGCTCATTTTCCTTCAGCTTCTTGATCCCCTCCGCCAGGACCTCCGTAATCTCCTTCTTGAGAAACTGGTTCTCCGGCTGCTCGTTGGTCTCCACCTGGGGCAGCTTCATGCTGATCTCGTTGCCCTGCGCCTCCGCCAACACCATATCCAGGGAAAGGATATTGAACAGGCTCGCCTTGCGCATGGTGTCCTGGTATTTCTCCGGGGTGATGTTCAGATACTCCGTCACCTCCTGGATGGAAGGATAATACCCAAGTTTATTATATAACGTTGTGACCGCATCTTCAATATCTCTTGTGTTTTTTCTTGTACTTCTCGGCACCCAATCCTGCTTTCTGGCAAGATCAATGATCATTCCCTTGATCCGCTTCGAAATAAACGTCTCAAATTTGACATTTTTATCCACGTCAAACTTGTCAATGGCGGACATAATGGCAATGACTCCCTCGCTGATGATGTCGTCCACCTGGGAGAAGCTCAGGTAAATGTCTCTCATCTGCAGCGCAATGCTTTTCACGAGGTAGATATAACGCATCACAATCTCCTGCTTGACCTCAAGGCTGCCGGTCTCTTTATACAATTGTAAAAGCTCTTCATTCGACTGATCTTTGTATTGTTTCTGCGTATCCATATTGTCCTGCTCCACTCAGATTATTTCCGCCCCGCTGCCGGTAAACCGCCGTTCCCGGCACATTTGCCCGCAAGGTCACAATGCCCGCTTTTCTATCGTTCCATCTGCAGCGAGATATTTCCCACCGCCTGTATCTGGATGTTATTGCTGATCTCGTTAAACGACAGCACATACATCTCCGGGAAGAACTGCTCGATCAAATGATAGAAATGGATCCTCACCACCTGACTCGTCAGAACGATCGGCGGCTGCCCCAGCTCGTGGAACTTCTTCACCTCGTCCGAAAGCTGTGTGATCACACTCTGCATCACATCCGGACTGAGTGCCAGATAAAGGCCGTGATCCCCATTCGTCAGGCTTGTGATAATATTCTTTTCCAGATCCGCGTCCAGCGTCACCACCTTCATGCTGCCGCCTTCGCAGAACTTTCTCGTAATGGTCCTCTTCAATGCCACACGGATATTCTCCGTGATCGTCTCCAGATCCTTCACCGTCATGGCAGAATCCACGATCGTCTCGATGATCGTCTCCAGATCCTTGATCGGGATGCCTTCCTTGAGCAGGTTCGTCAGAACCTTCTGGAAACCGCCATAAGAGATGACCGCCGGGATTGCCTCCTCTACCAGCTCCGGCGACTGGTTCTTCAGATTGTCTATCAGACGCACCACTTCCTGCCTGTTCAGCAGCTCATGGGCATGCTTCTTCACAGTCTCCGACAGATGGGTCAGCATAACGGACAGCGGATCGATAACGGTATATCCGTAGATCTCCGCCATCTCCCTCTTATCCATGGTGATCCATTTACTCGGAATACCATATGCGGGCTCAATGGTATCAATACCGTCGATCTCCTTCTCCAGGTTCGGCGGCTCCAGAGCCAGATAGTAGTCGATCAGGATCTCGCCCTTGGCTACCTCTTCGCCCTTGATCTTGATCACATACTGGTTCGTATTCAGATAAGAGCTGTCACGCAGCCGGATCGATGGAATGACCAGACCCATTTCCTGGGCGTACTGCCGCCGGAATATGACGATACGGTCGATCATCTTGCCGCCGCTGGCCTCATCCACAAGCGGGATCAGGCTGTATCCAAATTCCATCTCGATGGGTTCCACATTGATCAGGGAGTAGACCGTGTTGATGTCCTTGAAATTCTCTTCCTCGGCCATCATCTCTTCCTCCAGGGAAGGGCCCTGCTCCATGCTCCCCGGTCCGGCCATGCCTGCCATCACGCCCGCGGCGCCTACCATGACAGGTCCGCCCATCTCCTCCATGCGCCGCAGCAGATAATAACCGCCGAACAACATGGTCAGCGCGATCACCGCAAGCTGGAACTTGGGCATTCCCGGAACCGCGATCAGAACTGCCAGCACGCCGCCGGCGATCATGATCGCCCTGGGCTGTGCCTTGAACTGTCCGAGTACTTCTATATTCAGGCTGTCCTCGGCAACCGCGCGGGTTACGATCATACCCGTTGCCGTGGAGATCAGAAGGGCCGGGATCTGTGCTACCAGGCCGTCACCGATGGTGGCGATGGAATAGACCGAAAGCACCTCCGTAAAGGTCATTCCGCCCTGCACCATACCGATGATACAGCCTCCCAGGAAGTTGATCGCCGTCGTCACAAGGGACAGCGTCGCGTCTCCCTTTACAATCTTCGTAGCACCGTCCATGGCCCCGTAAAAATCCGCTTCCTTCTGGATCTTATAACGTCTGGCCTTGGCCTCCTGCTCGTCGATCAGTCCGCTTCCCAGGTCCGCGTCAATCGCCATCTGCTTACCGGGCATCGCGTCCAGGGTAAATCTTGCCGCAACCTCAGCCACACGCTCGGCGCCCTTATTGATAACAAGGAACTGAACCAATACGATGATCAGGAAGATTACAACTCCGACAACCGCATTTCCCTGCAGCACGAAGTTACCCATGGCCCCGATGACGGAGCCGGCGGAACCTCCGTTGCTCAGAATGCTTCGCGTCGTAGATACATTAATTCCGATTCGATATAAAGTTGTGATCAGAAGCAGTGACGGGAAAATGGAAAATTCCAGTGCCTCTTTGATATTCATACTGATCAGCAGAATGATCAATCCTACGGATATATTCAGAATAATCATAACGTCCAGGAAAAACGGACTTATCGGTATGATCAACAGCAGTACGATCATGACTACGATCAATGATACCGCATTATTTAATATATTCTTAATATTAGTCATCTTCTACACCATCTTCTGAGTCCTTTATACCAGTTTATTTCAGTTTATTATTCAAACGGAAGATCTCAACGAGGATCTCCGCCACAACTCCATAATATTCCGCCGGGATCTCACTGTTCAGCGGAGTGGAAGCATACAGTCCCCGCGCCAGAGGCTTGTTCTCCAGGATCTTCACCCCATGCTGCTCTCCGATCTCCACGATCTTAAGAGCGATATGGTCCTGCCCCTTGGCGATCACGATCGGCGCGTTGTCCCGGTCAATATCGTACTTGAGAGCTACCGCAAAATGGGTCGGGTTACGGATAATGACATCCGCGTCCGGCACAGCCTGCATCATCCTGCTCCTTGCCATACTCTGCTGGATGCTGCGGATCTTGCCTTTGACCTTGGGATCCCCTTCCATCTGCTTGAATTCTTCCTTGACCTCTTCCTTGGTCATCTTCATATCCTTCTCAAAAGACCAACGCTGGTAGAACAGGTCAAATGCCGCGATCGCGACAAATACCATGCCGACTCTCAATACCATGTTGAAAATCTCTTTCAGCACGTAGATCCCGGACGCAGTCACGGACATATCCATCATCTGCGCGATGATCACGATCTCATCCTTCAAGATATTATAAAGCACCACGCCCAGGATCACGATCTTGAGCGAAGATTTCAAGAGCTCCACTACCTGCTTTAAGGAGAACATGTTCTTGATCCCCTTCAGCGGATTCAGCTTGCCCAGATTGAACTTCAGCGGCTCCCTCGTAAACAGAAACCTGGTCTGGAGACCTGTGCCCACCACCGCGAACGCTATGCTGAGGAATCCCAGCGGAAATACGCATTTTGCCACAACCATGACCGCGTTCCATCCCACCTGCTGCTGATCCGCAAAAGTCAGGTGTTCCATTCCCCCCACCGCGGAGATCTGAAATACCATTGCGTCCTGCAGCGATTCGTAGATCATGGGAAATAAGATCCTGAGACAGCAGAAGATTCCCAGAAGAGAGACTACTACGACCACGTCCTTACTCATGGCGACGTGTCCTTTTTTCCGTTCGTCTTTCCGCTTTTTAGGCGTGGCTTTTTCGGTTTTTTCCTGTCCGCCCTGGTCAGCCAAAGGTTCTCACATCCTTTCTATAATTTAAACAAATGTCAGGATTCCCTGCACCGACTTCATCATAATGGACATGATCTTGTTCAGATACTCTCCGATCGGTGAAAACATCAGGGCCAGCAATCCCAGCCCGACGATCAGCTTCATCTGGATATTGATGACGAAAATGCTGATCTGGGGCACGACCTTATTCAAAATTCCGACTCCGATCTCGATCAGAAATTCCGCCGCGATCATCGGAACCGAAAACCGGATTCCCAGCTCCACACACTCCAGGAAGATCTCGATCATCCGAACCGCAATGTCCTGGGTGATCAGGATTCCCCCGTATGGAACGATCTCCGCGGACGTGACCATGATCTTCATCAGCGCAAGATGTCCGTCCACCGCGAAAAACATCAGCATAAACCAGGTCTGCAGCACGCTTCCCGACACCGCCATCTGGGCATTGCTCTGGGGATCATACACTGTAGCCATAGACAAGCCCATCTGATAGTCGATGATATAACCGGTAAAACTGATGATAAAAAAAAACAATTGCATGACAAATCCGATCAGGTATCCGGCTACGAATTCCTTGCACAGGAGAAACGCGAACTCGATCATGCTCGCCGTCTCAAACGCTTCCCCCATAAAGCTCGAATACACCATCAGTGTCAGCACAAATATCATCCCGGCCTTCACCCGCGACGGGATCGTATTTCTTCCGAATATAGGATTCATCAGGACAAATCCCGACATCCGCATCATGATCAACGCAAACAGCGTGAGCTGCGCGGTACTGTTAAACATTGTCGCCATGCCATCACTCCTCACGCCGGTCCTTGTATTTCACTGTCCTAAGCGGCCGAACCAGCGGCCTGCCTGTTTTATTCGGCATATCAGATCAATTCAAAAATATGAATCGTAAAATTCGTCAGCGACTCCATCATCCTGCCTCCCCCAAACACAAGGATCAGGCCGATGACCAGCAGCTTCGGAACAAACGTGATCGTCTGCTCGTGAATCTGCGTCGCGGCCTGTATGATAGAGATCAGAATACCGACGATCATACTGATGACCAGAAGCGGCCCCGCAATCTGCAGGATCAATATGAATAGCTCATATATGATCTCACTTATCTGTTGATTTGTCATATCCCGCTTCCTCCTTCTTTATAATCCCCCTGGCAGATCCATCCGTTTGCGCTAATGGAATCCGTCCACAATATTCTTAAACAGCAGCTCCCATCCGTCCACGGTAATGAACAGCAGCAGCTTAAACGGCATGGAGATCATAGCCGGCGGCAGCATCATCATACCCATGGACATGAGCGTACTTGATACCACAATATCGATTAGCAGAAATGGGATGTACAGCAAAAATCCTGCCGTAAACGCCCTTTTGAGCTCACTCGTCATAAAGGAAGGGATCACGACCGTCATCGGCATATCCATCATAGCGTCCACATACGCGTCTTTATCCTCAAATTCCGCCTCATCCGGCACCTCCTGCCCAGCGATATCCGTAAACAGCCGCAGAGAACTGTTTGTCGTATTGCTCAGCATGAACCGCTTCAGCGGAACCTGGGCGCGCTCCAGCGCCACCTCCTGCGTGATCTCATTATTCTTATACGGCGTATAGGCCTGCGTATTGATATCTGAGATAACCGGATTCATAATAAACAGCGTCAGAAAGATGGAAATACCCACCAGCACCATGTTAGGCGGTGTCTGCTGAACACCCATGGCAGTCCTCAGGAAAGAAAGGATGATCATGGTCCTCGTAAAAGAGGTCATCATGATTAAGAGTGACGGCAGAAGTGAAATGATCGTCAGCATCAACAATATGTCTAATGTAGGCACCTGCTCGCCGTTCACATTTATCAGTGAATCATACACTAATCCTTACCTCCTCTTTTGCCCAGGTCATTCAGCTTGCCCAGCATCTTTCTGAAGTCTATCGGCTGAGAGCCTCCGCCTTCCTCCCCGGGAGCCAGCGGAAAGAGCTCCTCATCCTCCACCTCAGACAGGATGCTGATCTGCCCTGCGGTCACCCCTACGAGCAGATACTTCCCCCCCACCTGTACCACTGCGATATGTCGGTCCTGCCCCAGCGAAAGCTGGTCGATCAGGCGCATATAACGGGAATTGCTGCCTTTACTCATCCCCCGGCCCACATACTTGCTGGCCAGATAGCTTAAGTAAATAATACATGCCACTATGACAAATGTGGCGAAAATTCTCCACATAAAATCCTACCTCAACTCTGATGCCGCAGCCCTTTGTTCCACATCAGAAACCTTTCTTAAAATCAGGAAGCCGCCTTACTCCAGCGCCGCCAGGTTGACCTTCATGATCTCCGTGATACGGATACCGAAGTTATCCTCCACAACGACCACATCCCCCTTGGCGATGCACTGCCCGTTGACAAACAGGTCTACCTGCTCTCCTGCCAACTTGTCCAGAACCACCAACGAGCCCTTCGTGAAATCCAGGATATCCTTCACAAGCTTCCTGGTTCTTCCGATCTCCACCGAGATCTCCAGAGGCACGCTCATGATCAGTTCCATGTTCTCTTCCTGGACACCCTCAAGCACAATGCCGTTCTCCGCCTTCAGCTTCTGCTGGGACGGCGACTGCACATGGATCATCTTCGGCTCCGCCGCCGCGGCCCTCTCTGCCGCCTTTTCTGTCATCTGCTGCTGCATCTGTTGCATCTGCTGCATCATCTGCTGCATCATCTGCATCTGCATCATTGCCACATCCGGGCTCACTGCCGCCTGCATCATCTGCGGGGCCGGCGCCATACCTGCCGTTCCCTGCATCATACCGGCCGCTCCCGTATCCGCCGGGGCCGCAGGCATACTCGGCGCTGCCGGTGCCGCCATCGGCGCTGGCTGCGGTGCCGGGGCAGGCGCAGGTTCTTCTCCAAGGCCGCCTGCAAGCATCTTCTCAATCTCTTCCTGAGAAAGCGTTCCGCCGCCTCCTCCCGAAGCTGCCGGAGCCGGGGCCGCTGGGGCCGGGGCGGGCGCGGGTTCTTCACTGAGACCGCCCGCAAGCATCTTCTCAATCTCTTCCTGGGAAAGCGTTCCGCCTCCTCCCGAAGCTGCCGGCTCCGGAGCCGCTGGTGCCGGCGCAGGCTTATCCTCCTGCAGGGAACTGATATCAATGATCGCGTCCTCCGGAAGGAATCCTTCCACAAGCCCCTTCGCCAGTTCCATCGGCATCACATTGAAGAACTCACTCTCCAGTTTCTCCGCAATCCGCAGAGTAAAGCCTACGACAACCTTCGGCTGATCGTCTACAAAATATTTATCAATAAATTCCTGCGCATTGGCAACTTCAAACGAAATCGGGGTCGAGATATTGACCATCTTCCCCAGAAATTCAGACAATGCTGTCGCGGAAGACCCCATCATCTGGTTCATGACCTCGCAGACCACGCTGACGTTGATCTCATCCAGTTCGAAATCTTCATCGGCAATCTCCATGCCCATGACCATCTCTACAATGACCTTTACATCGTGCCGTTTTAAGAGCATGACGTTCTTGCCTTCCAGGCCGGCGACATAAGTAATCTCAACGCCGACCGCGGGCTCCACCTCGCCCATATGGAATTCTTCCTTGCTAACGATGTTTACGACAGGCGTCGTAATGTCTACCCTGGCATTCAGCATTGTAGAAACTGCCGTAGCAGATGCGCCAAGGCTGATATTCAGTATTTCGCCTATCGCGTCTATTTCCATTTTGCTAAAGCACTCCGAACTCATACTAACGCTACTCTCCTTTCGAGGATATCCCCCTCATATTATTTTCCGATATCCAATGCGCGCATTGCCATCGTCTTCATTGCGTTGAATGCCGTAATATTCGCTTCATAAGACCGTGTCGCGGACATGGCGTCCACCGTCTCCTTCACAGGATCCACATTCGGCATCATGACATAGCCCTGTTCATCAGCATCCGGATGATCGGGGTTGTAGACCGGGTACAGGTCTCTCTCATCTTCAATAATCTCAGTCACCTGTACGCCGCCCTTGGTAGCGTTCTTGTTCAAAAGGCTGTTGAATCTGGAACGAAAAGAACCAGAAGCCGCGGAGTTTCTCGAAGATGTCACGTTGGTAGACGGAATCTCCTGAAATACGACCATCTTTCTCCGGTACGGTCCATCGCCGCTCTCCGTACGGGTGGAATTGGTATTCGCAAGATTCTGGGAAGCAATATCCAGTCTCTGCCTCTCAGCCGTCAGCGCCGAAGCACTGATATCAAATGAACTCAAAAAAGACATAATACACCTCCGCTTAGCCGAGAATCTTCTTCACAGTTGACAAAATACGTTCCGGCTTAAATGGTTTTACGATAAAGTCCTTCGCGCCGGACTTGATGGAATCCATAACCATCGCTTCCTGGCCCATGGCGGAACACATCACGATCGTCGCGCCGGGATCCATTCCCTTGATCTCCTTCAAAGTCTCCAGACCGTCCTTGTTCGGCATGGTAATGTCCATGAATACAAGGTCCGGCTTCTCCGCTGAATAGACCTCCACAGCCTTTGCGCCGTCTTCCGCCTCAACCAGGTCCGTATAGCCCGCCTGGGTAAGGGTATTCTTTAACATCATCCTCATAAATGCAGCGTCATCTACTAACATTATTTTTGCCATTTTCCTATACCTCTCTTTTTTCAATATTATACTTATTGTAATTTATATACACAGATATTTCAACAGATTTATCTGGTAAATAATGCAGTAATTGTGTATGGCATGCCATACGTGTGTTGCCGGCAATGGCAATTTATACCGCTACATCCTCTTTATTTTCAATAATGCGGTCTTCAATCTTTACTGCGACATTCTTGTTATGTACGCCAAGCTGCCCGTTGAACCAAGGCTGTCCCTCGATAAACAGGGAAACAAGGGAATCCTGCGGCTTGTTCAGGTCGATCACGTCTCCTACATGGAGATTGTATACATCGTCCAGGTTCAGCTTCGCCACACCAAGCTGCGCCATAACGTCCATCGTGGACTCCCGAATGCTGTCCATGATCTCTTCCCTGTTGCTCTTGACATGCTCGCCCTTCTTCGCAATATGCTTCGTCTTGTCAATGATATCGAAGATATTGCTCAGCAGAGTCCCGGGGATACAGATGTTCATCGTTCCTACCACGTCTCCAAGCGTGATCGTCAGCATGATGATGACAACCGTCTCGTCCACGCTGATCCCCTGGAACATGCTCGGGTTCTCCTCAATATGCTCAAACTGCGTATTCAATGCGATGTGGGTTCCCCACACATCTGTGTTAATCGCCACCAGATACTTGATGATCTTCTCATACAACGCAAGCTCTATATCCGTATAAGTATAAGATATATCGATGGACCTGTCAAATCCAAGTCCTCCCAGCATCCGGTCGATCATCGCCGTCATCAGCGTCGGCGCTATATGGAAAAGTACGGGCGGATTGGTGGAATTATCCGGCAATTCCACTTCAGCCACGGTCAATACGTCCGTCTCATTCAGCGCGTTTCCAAATTCATAATAACGCTGCTCCTCGATCCCGACCACTTCCACCTCGCTCACCAGCCGGAACAGGCCGTTGATCTGCGATGTCGCGATCCTGCAGTAGTTGTCATAGATGCTGCGAAGCATTTTCAGCTTATCTTTTGTATACTTTTTCGGACTATAAAAGTCATATTTTCTGTATTCCTGCTTCGGTTTTTCAGGCTCCGACGCCTTTGTCTCCGATTCGGCATTTTGCATTGAATTCAGCAGCGCGTCTATTTGACTTTGTGATAATACATCTGCCATCCCAAACCCCTACTTTCATTATTAATTAGCATGCTCAGCTTCTGATTCGGCCTTTGGAAGGACCGGCCGTCCTCCGCCGTCAGGCGGTTGACTGCGGTTACTGCGCTGTTCTGTCCATCTCCGCATAGTACTCTTCCAGGCTCTTCGACACGGTATCCGACTTGGTGATCAGCATCTCTACCCTTCGGTTCTTTGCCCGGTTCTCCTCCGTATCGAACGGAGCGATCGGACGGAACTGTCCGTAAGATACAGCTACCAGCTTATCCGGCGTTACCGTCGTCCGCTGCTGAATATATGCCGTAACTCTGGCCGCTCTTTCCGCCGAAAGTACACGGTCTGATTCCGGCTCGTTCATCTGGTTTGGATCTGCCTGCGTGGTGTGTCCCAGGATCTGGATTTCCTTGATGGACTCCGATACTCCTGAAATGATTGTGGCAAACTGATCCAAAATCCCTTTTCCTTCATCTTTTATAATGGAACTGTCCCCTGCGAAAAACACATTGTCACGAAATGTAACAAATGTAAACCCATCGCCTTTGTACAGATCCACCTCTCCTTCCATCCCGGCTTCCTCCAAGGCCTTTCTCAGTTCCTCATACAGGGAGTCGAACTCGTCCTCGTCCATCGACCCGTCCTCCACGTGGTTGGGGACTTCCTCCGTAGCCTCCGGTACGTTGTCTATGGCGATCTGTGAGACCTCCACCGCGTTCGGGTTGAAGCTTTTTACAACCTGTACCCACTTTGCCTGGTCTACGGTAGAAATGGAGTACAGGAGCACGAAAAAGCACAGCAATAGTGTAACCAGGTCACCGTATGTATCCATCCAGTTCGCGCCGCCGCTGGCTGATTTATTCCTCTTCTTCATATTCTCCTCCTGTTGCCTGCCGCATATCCGTGTGCCTCACAGCCAGATATACCCGGTCAGTCATCTGTCATTATTCCGCGTCAGCTTTTCCGCCTCCGCCCGATGAATCCAGAAGCTTCTCACGCCCCTTCTGGGCAACGTATGTAACCAGCTTCTCTTTCAGGAACTTCGGATTGTCTCCTGACTGGATCGCAAGGATACCTTCGATCATGATCTGCTTATACAGAAGCTCTTCTTCGTTTCTGACCGTCAGCTTATTTGCAATAGGTGAGAAAAGTACGTTCGCAAGGATACAGCCGTAGAACGTGGTGATCAGGGCTGTCGCCATGGCAGGACCGATGGAGGAAGCTCCTCCTGAATCAATGTCCATCTCCTTCAACATGTTTACCAGTCCGACCAGTGTTCCGATCATACCGAATGCCGGTGAAAACGCGGAAGCTTTGTTGAACAGGTTGATGCCTTCCTCATGCCGCGCGGACATGGCATCCACTTCATTTTCCAGGAGCGCCCGGACCTCCTCGGGTTCCGTGGCATCCACGATGAGCATGATGCCCTGCTTGAAAAACGGGTCGTCGATCTCATTGGCCTTTTCTTCCAGCGCCAGCAAGCCGTTCTTTCTGGCAAGCTGCGCCATCTCCTCCAGTGTGTCCACCAGAAAACCGATGTTGTAGCGGTTGCCCTGGATCAGGAGCACCAGCATCTTGGGGATCGTTGCAAGTGTCTTCAATGGGTAGCTGGCCACGACCGCACAGATCGCGCCGCCGACTACGATCGCCAAACTCGCCGGATCCCAGAAGTTCCCCAGCTTTGTCGGATTGATACCGACAAATACGATCAGCACCGCACTTACGACTATACCTAAAATTGTTGTTATATCCATATTCTCTTCACCGCCCTTACCTTTTTATCTGTCCGTATGGAAACTATGAATCTTTTCGTTATACGCAATCGTTTTTTCAATGATCTCCTCAGCGCTCTCCTTCACGATGAAGAACTTTCCGTTCATCATGATCACCTTGGATTCCGGTATCAGTTCTACCGATTCGATCTGATCGCAGTTCAGCACGATCTTATTGTCATTTAATTTGGTCAGCATAATCATATCATATTCCCTCTTCTTTTTCAAACGCGGCCAGGATTACAGAAGGAATCTTAGCTGCGCTTTTACCTCCTCTATATCATTAAACAGCAGGCAATATTGATTCAATACCTGCACAGACCGCATGAACTGCGGAACTGTAAAAGATGACCCTGCCGCATGATGGATATGCGCGGACAGTCGGCTTACAATCCCTTTGTACAAATCTAAATCTTCATCATTACAGACAGTACATCAGGCCGGGATCTGCCATGAAATATGCTTCATGGCAGATCCGCAGCGATATTTATATGGATATGCAAATAAATGGTTTATATGTCATGTATCTGCAAGCTGCTGCGCAGTCCTGGTTGATATCATTCAGGACTAACGTTTCATGTTTACAAGTTCCTGCAGCATCTCATCCGTTACAGTGATGATCTTCGAGTTCGCCTGGAAACCTCTCTGGGTTGTGATGATGTTGGAGAACTCGTTGGCAAGGTCTACGTTGGCCATTTCCAGGTAGCTGCCGAGGATGCTTCCTGCCGGGCCTGATCCTGGAGCCTCGTGATTTACCTCACCTGCATTTTCACCGATCTTGTAGTAATAACCATCCGTCTTTTCCAGACCATTCGGGTTCTGTACGGAAACGATTGCAACCTTTCCGATCGGAATCACACGGTTCTGCTTATCTACACCTGTAACGGTTCCATCTTCGCTGATGGAGTAGTTGTCGAGTTCGTATGGTAAACCTGTGGCCGGGTCGTTCGGAATTTTGATGGTGGATAACTCATCTGTGTATATTGCCGGAATACCGGGTTCCCAGGTTTTTCCATCCACAGTCTTTGTTGTGTCTTCCTCTACGTTTGCTCCCAAAAGTATTTCAATTGCATCAACATTATCCATAGAATCAACACCGGTTACTTTGGATGTAATTTTAAGCTGTGCCGTCCACGTATAACCTTGCGTCGCATCTCCGGTTCTTCCAACCCCACTAAAGTCAATTTTCACATTTGCATATTCATCTTGATGAGCAAGTTTATCTTGATTTTGGCTGTTTGTAACATAGGTTACCCATTCCTGAATTGCAGCTTCCATATCATTTTCAGATTTTATCTTTGCTG
The DNA here is from genome assembly GCF_056796775.1 of Schaedlerella sp. NCBI lineage: Bacteria > Bacillati > Bacillota > Clostridia > Lachnospirales > Lachnospiraceae > Schaedlerella > Schaedlerella sp. Next base: position 18,765 of record NZ_JBQIKP010000017.1, on the reverse strand, counting down.
ATAGTTCTACCTTCTCTCCGCCAATCTCTATTGTCATAGGTTTTGCCTTATCATCAAACTTAATCTCTATCTTTTTAAAAGTTTTTGAAGCCGCTGTAGCTGGTGTTTCCGGAATACCCGTACCTTCCTGTACTGCGTACCCATACACATAGCTTCTCTGGTCATCTACCAGATATCCATTTTCGTCTACGCGGAAGATACCAACTCTGGACAGGTTCAATCCTGACTCTTTTACATTAGTAAAACTTCCGTTTACCATATTCCCTACCAGGAAGAACCCTGTACCGTCAATCATACAGTCCATCGGATTAGCTGACGGAGACGGCGCCCCTGATTCAAATACATTAGAAATAGATGATAACTGTGAACCGTAACCAACCTGAGACGCGTTACGTCCGCCGGCTGCTCCGGCCAATACGCTACCGCCGCTGCTGTTGATTGAGTTCGTGTACATGGAATCCTTGAAGTTGTATGCATATCCCTTAAATCCCCATGTATTTACGTTGGCGATATTATTACCGATTACGTCCATCTTGGACTGATGCGCCTTGAGTCCTGCGACTCCTGCTATCATTGATCTGACCATTTTAATTTACTTCCTTTCTTTTCTATACAACCCTCTGCCGTACCTGCACGCCCCGCTCCTTTTCCAAAGAGGGCGCGCGCCTGTACCTGCGAGTCACGCAGGCACGAAACCTCCACAAATGGTCCGGCTTACATGAGTACGGCACTGTCAATATTGGTAAAAATATTTTCTTTCATTTCCGTTCCAGACATCGTTGTCACAACTACGTTGTTCGGGACATTTACAATAAAGGCTCCGCTCTCCCCGATGATGACTACATCCCTGGCGCCCTTGGCCCGGGCCTTCTGAACTGCCTGATTAAGGTCATTGAGAAGATTGTCTGTCATATTGATGCCGCGCTCCTGCACTCTCCGCGCCGCATGCTTCGAGAATTGGACGGACTGCGCCTTTTGCGCCTCCTGCTGCAGAAGGTCTGAAAACTGTACGCCCGAAGTGGTGTCTGCCGTCTTCTGAAGCTGCAGTGAAGCAGATTGAAGCTTCAGCGCGCCGGCATTTGTAATCTGATTGATCTGATGAACCGGAGGAATCTGATTGATCTTGTTTCCCATCATATGCACCGCCTTTATCTCTCACCTGCAAATGCTCTACTTCTTAGAATCCTGCGTCTTGTCGCCTGTTCCCTCTGTCTTGTCTGTGGAATCGGTCTTGTCGTCTGTATCCTCTGTCTTATCTGTGGAATCGGTCTTATCATCCGTATCCACCTTCGGCACATCCCCGATCGCCATGATATTGGACAATTCGTACTTCTTTCCGTCCACATATACGGAAGTGGCTCCTGTCAGGTCAACCCCGGTCACGATTCCCTTCTTGGTCTCGATCACCTTTCCTTCTTCATCGGTCTTTGTCACAACAGTGACCTCTTTTCCAAGCAGACCTGTGGAATATGTGGTCAGCGTTACGGAAGAAAGATTATTGATTACAGTTGAGAAGTTCGCGATGGCCGTTGCCATGGAGTTCATGGTGGTCATGTTATTCATCTGGGTGATCTGCTCCATCATTGCCGCATTATCCATGGGATTGGACATATCCTGATATTTCAGCTCCGCAGAAATCAGCTTCCAGAAATCGTCGGTGCTGAGTGTGGATTTATCGGACTTGGCTTCTGCCTGCGTTGCAAGATTCGCATTATACAATCCGCTTGCTACATCGCTGTTCAAATTTACTGCCATATGTTCTTCGTCTCCTTTCTAATTACACTGTGAGTCCCAGGCGGAGCTTCTGTAAGAACTGCTCGGAATCTTCAGAGTCCTGCTTCTGATGGTTTTCCTTCTGCTGCTCCCGTTCGTCCTGTTTGCCCTGCTGGTTCTCGTCGTTGTTCCGGTTCAGATAGTCGGGTTCCTGCTTCTCCACAATGATCTTCGTCTCACCGCCCAGGTTCTTGTCGATGATCACGCCGATCTCTCTCGCGCGGTCGCCCAGCACTTCCAGCGCTCTCTTTTCCGTACAGAAGATGGATACGGTAGCCTGACCGTCCTGATACTGAATCTTGACCGCAATCTTGCCCAGGTTCGCCGGCTCGATCTCGATCTCAAAGGAATCCGCGCCTTCCTGCATCTTTCCAAGGATCTGGTCTGTCAGCTTCTCGGGCAGCTCCTCCGGCTGTGCCACATGGACCTTCGTCACTTCCTGAGGGATCTCCTCCTGGATGTTCCGGACAGGTGCCTGCGCTACCGGCGCTGCAGCGGACTGTTCCGCATGGGTATTATCATCTGTCTGAGGCTGGGTTTCCTCTCCCGTGGACTGGGTTTTTACCGTTTCTCTGCGGATCGGCGCTGTCTCTGCTGTCTCCGGCGCTGCTGCCTGGACCTCAGGCTCTTTTACCTGAACGGTTTCCTGAGTCTTCACCTCTGCCTGGAAATTCGCTGCCGTATCTGCGGTCACATTCTGCTCCGGCTGTACATTGACCTGTTCCGTCATTCCATCAGCGATCAGCTCTCCCGCCGCTGTCGGATCTACTGCTGTCACTTCTGCGTCCGCCTGAACTACCTCCGGCACTTCAATCACTACCTCCGGCTCGGTCGTCAGAACCTCCGGGCGCATGCCCTGGCTCATCTGGTATGCCGCAAGCAGACCCATTGCCTGGCTGTCGTCTGTGCTGACTGTCTCCTCCGCGGTGTCCTCTTTGGTGTCTTTTGTGTCGGTGTCCTTGCCTTCCTCAGGCTTTTCGGTTTCCTCGGTTTTCTCCGGCTTGCCGTCCTTGGATACTTCCTGTGTAGTGCTGTCCTGGCTGCCGTCCTGCTTGCCTTCGAGCAGCTTCTTGAACTGATCCGACTGGGTGTTCTTCACGCCCGTACTGTTGGTCTTGCCGCTGTCCGGCGCCTGGAAACCGATGTCCATTGCCTTCACATTTACATTCACCATTGGTTTTTCCTCCTTTCTGCCTCGATCCGAAATCCCCGTCAGAGACGGGCTTCCGTGATCGGAAATATTTTATATGGTAACTGTAGTAAATACAGGGTTACCCTTATTCCATACGGCCGGGTGTGTCATGCCGCGGATACGGCAGCTCCCGGCTGTCCCTTCTTGAATGCAGACATGGCAATAAGTGATCATCCGTTCAGCCTTGCCATGGCGTCCCTTGTGGTCACAAATTCCTCAATCAATCGTTCATCCTGTTTTAATACTTCCTTATCGTACTCAAACCGCTTCCGTTCTTTTAATTTATCAATCGATGAGGTCTCCTTCTTCGCCTCCACGACTTCCTTCCGTTTGATCTCCTCCTGCTCCCGCAGCCTTGCAAGCTGTTCCTGCTTTCTGCGGATCTTCAGGCGCAGTGAGTCAAAGTAATTTTCATAGGTATGCATCTCGTTGATCTTCATACCATTCATTTTATTCTGCTGAAACTCGGCAGCGCATTGGCTGTACTCGTGTTCCAGTTCATCAATTGCGTTTTCACATTCCCTGATCTTCGCCAGTATCCTGGCGTGCTCCCCTTTCAGGCTGTCCAGTACCTGCTCCTTATAACGAAGTACCGTGTCCAATGGGAAAAAGAATTTTTTCATCTTCGTGCGTCCTCGCTTTGATTATTCGCAGCCCGTATCGGCCGCCTGGCATATCTAGTGCAGGATCCTCTGCATAATCCGCAGCGATTCCTCAACTGAAAAGCTTTCGTCTGTCTTCTGCATTAAGAATTCATTGACCTTGTCGATCTTGGATATGGCAACGTCCAGTTTGGGGTTGGTCCCCGCCTTGTATGCGCCGATGGAGATCAGGTCCTCATTTTTTGTATACAGGCTCAGGATATCCCGAAGCCTTGCCGCCGCGTCCTTGTGCTCCTGGGGTACGATGCTGGACATCAGACGGGAGATGCTCGCATTGATATCAATAGCCGGGAAATGGTTCTCATTAGCCAGCTTTCTGGTCAGCACAATATGTCCGTCCAGGATTCCCCGTACCGTATCGGATATGGGTTCGTTGGTATCGTCCCCTTCTACCAGCACAGTGTAAACCCCGGTGATGGAGCCTTTTTCAAAATTCCCGCTGCGCTCCAGGAGCTTGGGAAATTCCGCGTAGATGGACGGGGTATATCCTCTCGCCACAGGCGGCTCTCCTGTGGCAAGCCCGATCTCGCGCTGTGCCATGGCGAAACGGGTGAGGGAGTCCATCATCAGCAGGACGTCCTTCCCCTGGTCTTTGAAATATTCGGCAATGGTGGTGGCAACCAGGGGACACTTGACGCGGAGCATGGCGGGCTGATCCGAGGTGGCTACGACGACCACGCTCCTTTTCATCCCTTCCGGGCCCAGGTCATTTTCCACAAATTCGCGGACCTCACGGCCTCGCTCTCCTACCAGCGCAATGACGTTGATATCTGCCTTGACGTTCTTTGCGATCATGCCGAGCAAGGTACTCTTGCCCACGCCGCTTCCCGCGAAAATGCCGATACGCTGGCCTTTGCCGATGGTATTCATGCCGTCGATCGCCTTGACGCCGAACTCCAGAGGGTCGGAGATGGGCGGCCGGGACATGGGGTTGATAAATGCGTTTTCTACGTAATAATATCTGGAGGAGGGCAGCGGCCCCTTGTCATCCATGGGGTTACCCGTAGCGTCTATGATGCGCCCCCGCAGAAATTCTCCTACCGGGATCTTGAGACGCTTCCTGGTGTTCCGCACAAAGCTGCCTGCCGAAACGCCGCTCAGGTTCTCATAGGCCATGAGCTGCATCTTATCTTCCCGAAAGCCGACGACCTCCACAGGGATCTGCCTGCGCTTCTCCTCATTGTAGATCATGGCGATATCACCGATGCTGGCGCGGTTTCCGGAGGATTCCATAGACATGCCGATTACATTTTCAATTTTTCCTATGTAGCTGACTGTCTCTGCTTTCTGGATCAGCTCCGGCAGCTTCGAAAACACTTGCGTTCACCTCGGTTTCTGTCTGTATCTGTATCATGCTCCGGCACGCGGGCACCTGCTTTTTCTGACCGCGCCGGTCACATCTGTCTGACTGCTCTCTTTATCAATATGCGCTACACCCTCACATTGTTCAGGATGTCTTTGATATTTTCAAGCTGTGTGCTCACACTGGCGTCTATGATCTCGTCGGGAAGCTCAATGATGCAGGTTCCCTCCTCGCCGTTGTCCATGGTAATGATCTTGATGTTTTCGGACAGCTTGGACATGGCGTCCAAAAATTCCGTATCCACATCCATGGATATGCCGGTGTCGCACTTGGTTATGTATATTTTTGCCCATTGCTTCTTGGTGATCTTGTCGGTGGCCGCAAGGATCATGCGCTTCACAATGTCCCCGCTGGACTGCAGGCTGGTCTGGATGATCTTCTCCGCCACAGCCAGGGAGATCCTTTTCAGGTCATCCACATACTGCTCCAGAAGCTTTGCTTTTTCAATGGAAACACTTTCTATCACATCCGCGGCGTTGGTCTGCAGCTGGCGGATCTCCTGATCCAGGAGCTTGCGCTGCTCCTCATAGGCATCCCGGGTTCCGTTCTGGCAGCCTTCCTCGTATCCGTCGCGAAATGCCTTCTGACGAAGGATGTCCGCCTGGCCGCGCGCGTCCGCAAGGATCTGCTCCGCCTTTTTTTCCGCCTCGCTTATGATCTCGTTCGCCCGCTCCGTGGCAAACTGCTCTTCCTTCGCTTCCTCCTCCGCCCCGCCGTCTTCCTCTTCTTCCTCTTCCGGCTCTTCGGCTGACACGGTCCGCTCAATCTGGAACCCTGCGAAGAAGTCATATGGCCGGATATCCTGTGCTTCGTCCGGCTTTTTCATAATCCTGGGCATCGGTATCATCCTTTCTGTCTATGCTGCGGTATGCGTAACGGCTTCATGCGCCGCATTCGGCTTTTCTGATCCGCCCCGCCGCGCAGTGCCGCGGCAGACCGGGATTCCGTCTTTTCTATCATCCGTCTGAAAGATCAGGATCAGGCAATGATCTCGTCCTTGCCGCTCTTCACGATGATCAGCTCGCCTGCTTCTTCCAGACGACGGATCACAGCTACGATCCTCTGCTGTGCTTCTTCTACATCGCGCAGACGTACATTGACCGTAACCTCCAGGTCGGACTGAATGCTCTCTGCCATACGGCTGGATACGTTCGCAAATACAAGATCCTTGATATTCTGATCGGATCCTTTGAGGGCGTATACGATGTCCTTGACGTCGCATTCCCGAATGAATCTCTGGATGGACCTGTTGTCCATCGATACGATGTCCTCGAATACGAACATCTTCTTCCGGATGGTCTCGGCCAGTTCTTCGTTCTCCTTGCCCAATTCGTCGAAGATAAACTTCTCGTTCGCGCGGTCCATGTTGTTCATGACCTCTGCTATGTAGTCGATGCCGCCGATGGTTGTAAAGTCCGCGGTCGTCAGTACGCTCTCGAACCGCTTCTTCAGGGAGGCTTCCACGATCTTGATGGCTTCGGGAGAGGCGCTCTCCATCTTGGCAATCGCCTCTACCACCTTGATCTGCTTCTCCTTTGGAAGCTCGCCGATGACAAATGACGCCTGATCCGGATCCGCATAGGAGAGAATCAACGCTATGGTCTGGGGTCTCTCGTGCTGCAGGAAGGAGAACAGATTCTTGACATCGCTCTTTCGGATAAATTCGAAAGGCCGTGTCTTCATGGACTTGGCCAGCTTATCCAGCAGCGACTGCGCTGTACTCTCACCGAACGCCTTTTCCAGGACTGCCCGGGCGTATTCCATGCCGCCGTCGGTTACCACCTTCTGTGTGAGGCAGGTCTTGTAGAATTCGTCTAAGACCGCCTCCATCTGCTCCGGGGTCACATGCCCCAGCTTGGCAACCTCTATGGTCAGCTTCTCTATATCTGATTCACTTAAATGCTTATAAATCTTGGATGCTTTGTCAGCTCCCAGAGAGACTACGACTGCCGCCGCTTTCTGCTCCGGTGTCAAGGATAACGCAGCATTAGCCTCCATCTAAACCGCCCCCGTTCAGCCAGTTCTTCAATAACTGGGCAGATATCTCCGCATTCTGTTCCGCGAACTCCCGAATGCTCCTCTTCAGTTCCATACCTCTGTCATTCTGAATCTGCTGAAGCTCTTGATTGAGATCAATATGCTCAACTTCTTCTTCCAGAAGTTCCTCTTCTTCCTCTTCTTCCTCAGCCCTGCGCCGTCTGATGATCAGTACCACGATGATACCTGTCAGGATCAGCAGCAACGCGACTGCCGCGATGATCGCCCACAGCGGAACGCTCTCAAGCAGTGAGCTGCTTGCTGTCTCCGCGTCTTCATCGTCGTCCGCTCTTCCGTCGAACGGCGCGCTTGCCAGGGTGATCTTGTCAGCCTGCTCCGCCCGCGCGATCCCGGCCGCGTTGCCGACCAGAGAACGGAGCTGAGCTTCTCTCAGGCTTCCGAATCCATTTCCATTGACTACGACGGATACCGTCAGGTCATCCAACGCGCCGGAATCCACCTGGCCCTGTTCCTTGATCTGGTTCACAAGGTAATCCGTAGACCTGCTTTCGCTGGACGCGCTGGCGCCGTTGCCGTCGCCTTCTGTATTGTACTCGGCCGTGTCCGCGTTGGTCTCTGTTCCGACCACGCCTCCTGCCGTATTTCCCGTACCGGACCTTTCATTGTATGTATCTTCATGACTGATGATTCCGGTCTTATCTTCGTCGTCGATCTTTTCCGGAGTGCTGTATGTGGTAGACTCCCGGATGAGTTGCTCCATGTTGATCTGCGCTCTTGCCGCGACGGTGACATTGTCCTCTCCGTAAATCGGTCCAAGGACTTTCAGGATCTTTCTCTCGATCTGGCCTTCCACGACTGCCGCGATCTCTTCCGCGTCGGAGCTGTTGGCCGTCCTGTTTTCCTCCGTCTCGGATACAGTCTCTCCGGATGTCCCGTCTATAACGACAACCTCATCGATCTCCATATTCGGAACGCTCTTTGCCACAAGCCGCTGCATGCCAGCTGTCTGCTCCTTCGTCGGAGCGCTGCCGTCCTGCATAATGACCGTGACCGATCCGCTGGACTTTGTCTCTGAGTCATTGAGGACATAGCGGTTATCCTCCCCCAGAGCAATCGTGACCTTGGCATCTGATACACCTTCAAACATCTTGATGGTGGCGCCGATACGATCCTGCAGATCGTAAAGCTCGAGCTTTGATTTTTCAGAATCTGTAGTCAGCAGACTCGCATTTTTCAAATACGTTTCATATGTAAAACCGCTCTTCGGGTAACCCTGCTGTACAAGGGTCGCCTTCGTCTGATCCACCACGTTCTCCGGCACCATGATGGTGGAATTACCCTCATAGCGGAACGCGATCTGCTCCTCCTGCAGCTTCGCCGTGATCTGCTGCGCCTCCTGCTCGCCCAGTCCGGTAAACAGGACTGCATACGGGCGGTTGTTGAGAATCAACGCAATCACGACCGCTGCCACGACAAGCACGGCGGCCGCGGCAATAATGATCTTTTTCGTTTTACTGCTTAAATTTCCAGCAAATTCTTTGAATTGCCCCAACTTTTCTTTCATGTTCCAATACTCTCTTATCTATTTATTCCCGCATCGCTTAAGGATTCTGCGAAGCATCAGTACGGGATGCCCTTTGGGTACGGTTTCTCAAGACACAAAGAACAATGTGCAACAGCTGTATCACACATTGATTCATGATCTGCCCCGCAGGGGCATTCCATGACGGACGCCCTTGCGGGATACAGAATTGTGCATTATGAACTGAGTCGCATAATCTCGTTGTATGCTTCCAGTGCTTTTGTCCTCAGCGCCGCCAGAAGATCCATGGAAAGCTGCGCATGGGATGCCGCGATCCCTACCGTGTGCGGATCCTCAATCTGGCCTGTCGCCAGAAGGTACTGGTTCTTCGCCAGGTTCTGGTCCGTCTCTCTTACGTTGTTGATCGCTTCCTCGAAAATACTTTTAAAGGCCGAGACGCCCTCCTGACCCTTTACGCTTTTGGATGCGGACGCGGCGGAGCCTGTGCCTGTCACCGATCCGACTGAGCCGACTGCTCCGATCCTGTCCCATGGCTGGATGGGAGTGATGAACATATCTTCCATAAGATTCTATCAATCCTTTCTACTTAATTTCTTCTCCGGGGCAGCTTCCCTCTCCGGTTTCATATCTTCATAGAAGATATGAAACTGATACGCGATCCATGCAAGCGCATGCCGCTTCGCCCCGACAATATTCCGCGATGTCAGCGCAGGCAAATCAATCTTCCGCCCGCCGTCCCATCATTTTTAGGAAAAAATTGGTGGAAAAGTTTTACTGGCCTTTGATCGCAGTCTGATATCTCTTGATATCAGCCGTTACGGTCTGCAGCAAATATTGATAATGAAGGGCGGTTCTTGCCATATCCGCTTCTTCAACATCAGAATGGACATTGTTCTCATCCACCCTTGCAGATGAATCATACGGGGTATATACAAAGTAGTCCGCCCCCGAGATTGCCTCACGCATCTGTGAGTTGCTCTTCGTCTGGCTTGCCGCCTGAAGTCTCTTGTCAAAGACCTCCTCAAAGCTGACATCCTTCTTCTTATAACCCGGTGTATCTACGTTGGCAAGGTTGTTCTGAACAACCTCCATCTTCCTCCAGAGGTAATCCAGAGACTTATTCGCCATTGACATGGTATTTCCAAATATGGAGCTTCCAAACATGATATGTATCACTTCCTTCTTATTATTAATGTAAACTTTCTAACAAGGTGATCATCTGTATCGGCATTCTCTATCTGCTGAAAATCCTGAAAGTTTTTTCGCAAACTACACCTATACCGGATTAATGATACACCTTATTTTCTTAAAAGTCCAGTTTTTTCGGTGAAATTTTATATTAAAAATTTACCAGTCAAACGCTTCTGTTGAGCGGTTTTCCTGCATTTCCCGTATCATGTGGGGAAGGAGTTACGCACACACAACATATGGGAATGGTTCAGATCAGGCTGGTATAGTCGGAATCGGGTTCCAGGCTTCCGATGGAAGTGCCTTTTCCAAGACTGCTCACGCGGCTCATCATCTGCAGCCGCATCATTCCCACGAAATATTCCGCAAGCTGCTGGGTCAGATCCGTTGCGGTTGAACTGTTCGCCGCGCTTGTACTCGTCCCGGTCCGTCCGGAAGCGTTCCCACTGGCCCCAAATGTTCCGGAGGTGCCGGTCCTGCTGCTGACCGTCTGGCCCGTGGTGAGTTCCTGCCCCATGTAGCCCTTGATCCGGCTGATGTAGTTGATAGTCTCTTCAAACGGGGGTACTCCGCCGTACTTGGCCACATTGCCGCTCCCTGCATTGTATGCGGCAAGGGTCAGATCAATGTCTCCGTTATACTGCTGCAGCTTCTGAGCCAGGTACTTGGCCCCGCCCATGATGTTGCTCCTTGCGTCAAATGCGTCCTCCACGCCTAAAGCCGCCGCGGTTGCAGGCATGAGCTGCATCACGCCCTGAGCCCCGGCCGAAGAAACCGCGTCAGCGTTGTATCCGGACTCCGCCTTGCCGACTGCCATCAGAAGCTTGACAGGGACATTGTACTTCTCCGCGGCTTCCTGAAAGATCGCGTCCATGCTTTCCGGCACGCCCAGTCTGCCTGCCGCGTTCTGGAACGTCTCCCCAAAGCTCAGACCGTTCGCCCGCGTCCCGCCTGAGTACAGGCTGCTGCTGGACTGCGTTCCATTGGAATACAGGCTTCCGATCGACTGCGTCATGTTCTGCAGTGACTGCAGCTGCCCCAGGACACTGTTCATATAGGTATAGAGACTCTGGTAAACTGAATAATCCATTGCCATATTTTTATCCTCACTTCTAAAAAATCTACTATGTTGCCGCGCCACTTTGCTCAACCCAAACAGCATATCGCTATTATTGTAACATATAATTGCAATAATGTCATTATGCCACTTTATACCAATCTTGAAAAGCCTTTTTTTGCAAATTAAAGAAATTTTTTCCAACTGTACGGTTGCGATCCGAAATCTCAGTTTTATGCAATTTATTGCAATAAAACTGAGATTTTGGATTAGCAACCTACTCATAAATGAGCAAAAAAGCGGCTGCGTTAGCAGACGTTAGAGTGCGTAAGCACGGTTTTTGCGAATGGATGAGTAGGTTGGAGGCTCTTTAGAGCATCCAACCGTACAGTTGGAATTTTTTTACTGTATGTTTACCAGCAATTCCCAAGTTGCTGTGAGCGCCCAGCCAGGGGTGAACAGTAACATTCCCAAAAATGACTTCAAATTATATGAAAATATATATTTACAATCCTTTGATTTAGGTATAGAATAATGTTAAATACGTATATCTTTTTACAGAAAAATCTAAATTACATAGGAGGGAGTAGACGTGTTTAAGAATTTAAAGGTGAGGAGCAAACTGCTCGTCTCATTCGGCATTGTCATTATTTTCTATATTATTGCTATCATTGCTTCGTCGATCGGACTGGGCAGCGTATTCGGCGGATTGGAGGATTTTTATAATATTCCATTCCCGATGGTGAAGAGTGCGCTTGAGGCGCAGTCCATTACCAGAGGGATCCAGCTGGATGTATACCGCGCTGTTTCTATCAGCGGTTCGGAGCGTCAGACAGTAATCAGCGAGATTGAGGAGTCTTCCGCGGAGCGGAATAAGGTCATGGAAGAGTTGAAGGCGAACTTCAACGGAGACGCTTCCCTGCTCAAGAGCGTCGAGGATGCCAACGCGGCGACCTCCGCGGCCCGCGAAAAGACGATGGAGTATATCCGCGCAGGCAATTCCACGGCTGCCATCGAATCCATCAACGGCGAGTATCTGGAAGCGGCCAATCATTTTGAGGATACCTTAAATCAGGTCATTGATCAGGCTGAGAGGAATGCGGATGAATATTATCAGAACGGTACGACAACCAAGCGTATCTGCACGATCATTTTATACGGCCTTGCTCTGGTCAGCATCATTTTAACCATATTCCTTGTGCTGTCTATCGTGAAGGGCCTGACCCGTCCGATCCTGGAGATCGAGGATGCCATCAAGGCAATGGCAAAGGGCGACATGAGCAGCAAGGTTACATATACGTCCCGCGATGAGCTGGGTGATCTGGCGGAGAACCTTCGTTTTGTACTGGCTACTCTGTCCAGTTACATCGGCCATATCTGCGAGCGGATGGATTCCCTTGCAACAGGGGATCTGACGGTAGAGATGGATATGGATTATCTGGGCGAGTTTGAGTCGATCAAGCAGTCCGGCGCCAAGATCATCAATTCCCTGAATGATACGCTTGGCCAGCTTCATCAGGCATCGGAACAGGTTGCAAATGGATCCGAGCAGGTTTCCAGCGGTGCCCAGGCCCTCAGCCAGGGTGCTACGGAGCAGGCAAGTTCTGTTGAAGAGCTTGCAGCGACCCTGGGCGACCTGTCCAACCAGGTCAATGATACCGCGGCGAATTCCCGCGATGTCAACCAGCTGATCTCCGACACAGCAAAAGAGATCAACAACAGCAAGCAGAAGATGGAAGCCATGGTCAATGCCATGACCAACATCAACGAGTGCTCCAGCGAGATCGAGAAGATTATCAAGACCATTGAAGATATCGCGTTCCAGACCAATATCCTTGCGCTGAATGCCGCAGTTGAGGCAGCCCGTGCAGGTGAGGCGGGCAAGGGCTTTGCCGTTGTCGCGGATGAGGTTCGCAGCCTGGCATCCAAGAGCCAGGAGGCGGCGAAGAACACGACTGTCCTTATTAATAACTCATTGAACGCGGTTTCCGAAGGAAGCCAGATTGCTACGGATACTCAGAGTTCACTGCTCAAGGTTGTGGAGAGCGCGGATAAGATCGCAGTTAATATGGCGAAGATCACCGAATCCGCTGATCTGCAGGCAGAAGGTATTTCCCAGGTGACTCAGGGAATCGACCAGATTTCCTCCGTTATCCAGACCAACTCTGCTACCGCAGAGGAAAGCGCCGCAGCCAGCGAAGAGCTGTTCAGCCAGTCCAGCCTGCTCAAGAGCCTGGTTGGCCGCTTCCGCCTGAAAGGAATGGCAAGTTCTATGGTAAGTCGGCCTGCAGCATCTGAGCCGGCAGAGATGGAATCCTATGACAGCAATGTGTATGACGGCGGGTCATTTGACAGCGGGTCCTATGATATGAATTATGACAGTTCCGACAGCTTCGGCGGGGCGGTGGATACTTCGTACAGCGCGCCGAGCGGGAATAATAAGAACTTTAGTAATGAAGTGATCTATGATGGGGCGAAGTATTGATCAATTGATCAGGAAGGCTGCTCGGGCGTGTGAAGGATAACACGCAAAATGGAAACGGATCGGGGTTTTGCATCGGATTGGTGTAAAGCATTCGTGAAGGATGAAGTAAATAGAGAAATGGATACCCGGGAGATTTGGTCTCCCGGGTGTTTTTGTTTAAAACATTCCCAACTGTAACGCATCCAGCCCATTGAGAAGTCGCCTGACGGCGAAGGGCTGGATGCTGAAGCCACAGCTTTATTGGCCGGATGCCTTGCGGCGAGACGCAAGGCCCCGTGAACAGTAGTTACAGGGCACGCCTGGTCAAGGTGTGACCTGTAACGAACAGTAACCAGACGCTTACAGTAGCGGTAAACGGAGGTTGTATTCCTTATACAATGATGGTAAGATAGTTCTATATAAATGAATCGTGAGGTGAGACCATGAACCGGACTCTTGGCATCGGGCATCAAGTTTTTGAAGATATTATTACAAAGAATATTTTTTATATTGATAAAACAGCGTTTATAAAAGAATGGTGGGAATATGAAGATGCAGTGACTCTCATCACCCGTCCCAGACGTTTCGGGAAAACACTGAACCTGAGTATGCTGGAATACTTTTTCTCAGTGGAGCATGCTGAGAAAAGCGGACTATTTAAAAACTTGTCCATATGGACCGATAAAAGATATTGCGACCTCCAGGGATCCTATCCTGTGATTTTTCTTAGCTTCGCAAGGGTAAAAGAAATTTCCTATATTAACACCAAGAAGAAAATATGCCAGCTTATTGCAAATTTATATAACAAATATGATTTTCTCCTGGAAAGCGGTTTATTAAATGATAATGAACAAAAGCTTTTTCGGGAAGTTTCTGTAGATATGGAGGATTACGCGGCATCGGAAGCTTTGCATAATTTATCGGATTACCTGATGCGCTATTATGGTAAAAAAGTTCTCATTCTGCTGGATGAATATGATACACCCCTACATGAAGCCTATGTAGGGGGCTATTGGGAAGAGTTGGTTTCATTTCTCAGAAATATTTTTAATTCTACCTTTAAGACAAACCCTTACCTGGAGAAAGCCCTTATGACCGGGATCACGAGGGTCAGTAAGGAATCCATTTTCTCTGACCTCAATAATCTGGAAGTGGTAACCACAACCTCTGAAAAATATTCGAATTCTTTTGGTTTTACCCAAGATGAAGTTTGGGAGGCATTGAAAGAATATGGATTGTCTGATGAGCGTGACCGTGTCAAATCCTGGTATGACGGCTTTACCTTCGGCCAGACATCGGATATCTACAATCCCTGGTCCATTATTAACTTTTTAGGCAAACACAAGCTTTCCACTTATTGGGCAAATACAAGCAGCAACAGCCTCGTCGGAAAGCTGATCAGAGAAGGAAGCCGCAGTGTGAAAATGATCATGGAGGATCTGCTGAATGGCAGGGAGCTTTGCACACAGCTTGATGAACAAATTGTATACAGCCAGCTCGGCCATGATGAAAGCGCTATCTGGAGCCTTCTTCTTGCAAGCGGGTACCTGAAAGTGACAAAGCTTGCATTCTACGAAGACTCTGGTGTAGATGAATATACTCTCGCACTGACAAATAAAGAAGTCCATATTATGTTCAAAAAAATGATAGAAGGATGGTTTGCAAAGTTCATCCCATCTGCCTATAATGAATTTATCAGGGCCATGCTGCTGGGGGATCTGGAAGCCATGAACGCCTACATGAATCAGGTCGCTATGGTTACCTTCAGCTTTTTTGATACCGGAAAAAGTCCTTCGGCAGGGAGTGAACCAGAACGCTTTTATCATGGATTTGTTCTCGGACTGATGGTTGATTTGGGCAGCCGTTACAAAATCTCCTCGAACCGCGAAAGCGGATTCGGAAGATACGATGTCGTTCTGGAGCCGATCCATGCCCAGGATGCCGCAGTGATCCTGGAGTTTAAAGTCCGCAATCCGAAAAAAGAGGCCAGTCTGGAAGAGACCGTTCAGGCAGCACTGGCACAGATCGAGGAAAAGCAATATGCCGCTTCCCTGGCCGCTGCGGGGATTCCGGTGGAGAGGATACGGAAGTATGGGTTTGTATTTGAAGGGAAAGAGGTTTTAATTGGGTAGGTTTGATTGAATGATACTGATGAACCGTTCCAGATCCTCTTTTGTAGTGATCTTGAAGTTTTTCTCATCTCCCGGTATCATGCGGATATCCAGCCCGGCCATCACCGCCGGTTCTGTAGAGCCGTTGATTCTGAGGATCGCATCCGGCATCAGGCGTATATTTGCCTCATAGTATGGCCCAAGCTGAAATACCTCCGGCGCCTGGCCGGCGTAGATCTCACCCCGGTTCAGGAGTGTCCGGACTGATTTTCCATCCGTACTGGAATATACCGTGTCCTTCATTGGCAGGACAGGCATGGCGCCGAGATGTCCGGCGGCAGCGGCCAGGCAATCGCTGATCAGCTTTTCCGAAAGTAGCGGTCTTGCCGCATCATGGACAAAAACATAATCTGAATCTCCCGCATATCCTCTGATATCCTCCAGCCCGTGCAGGATGGACAGCTGGCGGTTCTCCCCGGGGAGAGAAAAGCCCCGGAATTTCTTTTGAGGATCAGCCGACGGCAGCCAGGTACGGATCGGCTCCTGCCAGGCCGGGTCAGCAACGATCTGGATCGCGTCAATCATGCCGTGGAGCGACAGGCGCTCCAGGCTGTAGGAAATGATCGGCCTGCCGCCTGCTTCGATATATTGTTTCGGGATGTCCGAAGCCAGCCTGCTGCCGGTACCGCCGGATAATATTAGCGCAATGTTCATGAACATACCTCCTGACAGGTTATCCTAACCTGAATAAACCAGAAAAGCACAATACGAGAATTTTGTGCCTAAAACTTCAATTCCCGGATATTCTGCAGTGTCTCTGCATACGGCTGCTCTTTTCCAAACAGAAGCGTCGTCCCCAGTACAAAGCCGGCTACCCCTTTCGGCGCATATTCCAAGATCTTATCCGCGCTGCAGGCCCCGTCCCAGTAGATTTCAAAATCCATATCTTCCTTGATCGACAGAAGCTTTGTGATCTTCTTTCCTACATAGGGCAGGTACATCTGTCCCGCGTTGCCGGAATTCACAGACATGACCAGCACCTTTTTTACAATGCGCAGCATCTCCATGACCGTCTCTACCGATGTCCCCGGATTGATTGCAATACCGGGAACCAGTCCGGCGTTGATAATACTCTGCAGAGTGGTAGACGGGTGGTACTCCGCTTCGGGATGGATGTAGACCGTGTCACCCTTACGAAGACAGTCCAGAAACAGATTAATTCTATTGTTCGGATGCTCGATCATCAGGTGTACGTCCATTGGTTTTGCTGTCGCGCTTGCTATGTAGCGCATATCATTCAGCGACATGGCAAAATTGGGGACGTAGCGTCCGTCCATGATATCAATATGGAAGGAGTCAATACCGCCCGTTTCCAGATTTCTCACTTCTTTTTCCAGGTTTCCGTAGTCGGCACACATCATGGATGCCATTAGTTCAAATTGCATGTGCAGCTCCTTTTTCATCGTTTATTATTCTGCGGCATATCCGCAGAAGCCCTGAACAGATTCTTATTTTTCGCGTATAATCTCTGGCAGAACCGTATTGTCTCTCTCACAGTTTATCGCAAACGCCATATCAATACCTGAGGGCTTCCTGTCATTTACAACAATCCTTTCTCCCATCGGCATATTAAAAAAAATATCATCGTATCGTATATCATTTTCATCTAAAAAACGTACTGTTTCTTCCTTATACTCATCTGTTCTGGAAGTGAATATAAAAATCTTATCTTCCGGCGGAATGGACCGGATATATTCCTTCATTCCCGCCAGCAGACTATCCTTTCCATCCAGCTTATAGCCGTTATGCCTGACAAGCGTCCCATCCAGATCGAAAATCCAGGTTTTAGGAAGTGTAGAGAGGATCAGTTTCTTTTCCATACAAAATCATCCTTTACCACAATATTTTCAAAGCTGTCAATTGCATATATATCAATTGCTTTCCATTGTGTATCACAATAATTATAATCCGGATATAATGCAATTTTTCTGCAGTCCGCAGTCCGGATCACATCACAGATGCCGCTCCGGATTCCGATGAAGGTTCCTGCCCTCTCAACGACAGATTTCATCTCACTGATCTCCGGACTGAGAGCCGCCGTCCCAGGAAGCGGTTTTTCTTCCCCTGCTATGTTTGTGAAAATCTGAAAGCACTGTTTTTGATAATCAGAAATAATGGCTTCCCATATTTTCACCGGCAGGGCTGTCACGGATTTGGCGTAGGGTGAAAGAATGACTGCATGATCCTTCTCAATCATTTTTAAATCCGTAAAATCCTTCCAGTGTTTCGGAACCGCAGGTTCCGTCTCTTCCGGAAGACCAAATACCCCGCAGCGGTAGATCTTTTCCAATGGTATTTTTTTTCGGTATAACGCTCTGGATAAGTGAACCACATATGGCCTGTCCTGGTGCGCGATAAATGCATTTTCATCCTGTGTATAAAGCTCTGCCTGGATAGTGGCATCCAGTTCCTTCTGCTGCATCACCTCTACAGGGCAATCATCGAAAAGTGAAACTGCCTTTGCGCAGGCGGCACCGGCTACGCACACGATATACTCCTTTTTCCTGCGCCTCTTTAAAAAATATGGGAGATAGGACATACAAAAATAGACATCTCCAAGCGCAGAGAACGGACAGAATACCCGAAAATGGCGCGGATACTTCCTTTCTAACTCTTCCACAATCCGTCTGCCGTGTTCCATGCGCTTCCGTTTTCGCTCCATAGTTTCATTTGAAAGTGAGTATTCCGCATAGGTATTGTAATCCACCAGCTTTCGGATCTCCCCGGTGAAGCCAAGCTGCCTGAGCTGTGCCTGCATCGATTCGTAGAACCTGGTCACGATACAGACAATCACATCTTCTGCCGATTCGGCAAGGATGGACTCCGGCGGAAGAATCGGAATCCCAAGATATATCTTGCCCTGTTTTTCCATACTGTTATCCAGTATTGCCGCAGCCGCATATCCTTTTTTTTCCAGAAGCTCCGCCAATTTTTCCGTTGCGCCGCAGTGGCCAAAGAGGAAAATACGCTTGTGTTCCAATATGCCGCATTGCTCTAATTCCTCAAAGTTTTGTAGCATTTCGTTATAATACTGTGCTTCCATATGATTTCACCCTCATGATTCAAGAAGCGACTGAAAGACAGTTTCCATCGTCATGTCCCCGGATTTTACATAATTAATAAGGAAAGCATCTGATTCATCGAACAAAAAAAGCAGGGGAAAACCTGCTTTGAATCTGATGATTTCCAATTGTACCAGATTGCGGAAATATTTTCTGACAATTCATTATGTAATTGCAATGTTTCGAGAAACAATTCTTTGAATTGGCAGAAAATTTTTCGATAATACTACGTTAGAGATAGTGTAACATAATAGGATAACGTACGCAAGCCATTGCGAAGCAATTTGGTACA
>NZ_JBQIKP010000016.1:0-70987 GCF_056796775.1 Schaedlerella sp. | reverse complement strand
TTTTGAAATATGCCTTGCAAAAAAATGAGCAAACATGTGTCTATTCCCACTTTTACTATTCAGTATTTAATGGAATCTGGTCAGGGTCTGACCAGTAACTCAGGCACAGAAAACGCTCCGTGACCGATGTATTTTTTCAGACTCTATTTTTTCTCAATATATCCTTTCGCAGTCAGCGCCTCCGCGCACAGCACCGCTCCGCCTGCCGCGCCGCGGACGGTATTGTGGGAAAGCCCGATAAATTTATAATCAAATATGCTGTCCTCCCGCAGACGTCCGATGGACACGCCCATCCCGTTCTCGTAGTCCACGTCCAGCTTTACCTGGGGACGGTTGTCCTCCTCCTGGTAGCGGATGAACTGCTTCGGAGCGCTGGGAAGCTCTGCCTCCTGGGGGAAGCCTTTGAAATTCACCAGCTTTTCGATGAGCTGCTCCTTCGTCGGCTTTTTCTCAAAGTTTACAAAGACTGCCGCAGTATGGCCGTTCAGCACCGGCACACGGATACACTGGCAGGTGATCTTCGGAAACTCCGCCTTGACGATCTCTCCGCCTTCTACTCTGCCCAAGATCCGCAGCGGCTCCTGCTCGCTCTTCTCCTCTTCTCCGCCGATATAGGGAATCACATTTTCCACCATTTCCGGCCAGTCCTTAAAGGTCTTGCCCGCGCCGGAGATGGCCTGGTAGGTGGTCGCCACCACTTCCTTCGGGCCGAATTCCTTCCACGCCGCGAGACAGGGCGCATAGCTCTGGATGGAGCAGTTGGGCTTTACGGCGATAAAGCCGCGGGTCGTTCCGAGACGCTTTTTCTGGTCTGCGATCACGTCAAAATGTTCTGCATTGATCTCCGGCACCACCATGGGCACATCCGGAGTCCAGCGGTGCGCGCTGTTGTTGGATACCACAGGAGTCTCTGTCTTTGCGTAAGCCTCCTCAATGGCCTTGATCTCCTCCTTCGACATATCCACCGCACTGAATACAAAATCCACCGTGGAAGCAACCTTTTCCACTTCATTCACATTCAGCACCACCAGTTTCTTCACTGATTCCGGCATGGGGGTGTCCATTTTCCACCTGCTCCCGACTGCCTCTTCGTAGGTCTTTCCGGCGGA
Organism: Schaedlerella sp.; assembly: GCF_056796775.1. Classification (NCBI taxonomy): domain Bacteria; kingdom Bacillati; phylum Bacillota; class Clostridia; order Lachnospirales; family Lachnospiraceae; genus Schaedlerella; species Schaedlerella sp. Next base: position 69,878 of record NZ_JBQIKP010000016.1, on the reverse strand, counting down.
GCGGGGGCTTGCCGCAACCGTCACCACCTCAAACCAGGGGTGCTCCTCCAGCAGGGAAATAAATCTCTGCCCTACCATACCTGTCGCGCCTAATATCCCAACCTTTAACTTCTGTTCCATTCTGATCCTCTCCTTTATCCTTTCAAAATATCTTATATTCACGGCAGCTGAAAATCTGCCTTGAATATCGCGCCGGCCGCAGCCGCAAAGCGGCAGATTTCCTTATGCGGCTGTGCGCAGTATAAATTTATTCCCCGATCAAATACGCTTCCTCCCGCGCGATCACCTGCTCCATGGCCGCCTTTCCCGGCGCGCCGATGGTATTGCGCGTCTCCACGCAGGTCTTCATGCTGACTGCTTCATAGATATCCTCTTCAAATACCGGGGAAATGTGTTTGTATTCTTCCATCGTCAGATCATCCAATGCCTTCCCCTTTTCGATACAGTACAGCACCAGCTGTCCCACGATCCCATGAGCGTCCCGGAAGGGCACGCCGTGGTTCACCAGATAATCCGCCGCGTCCGTAGCGTTGGTAAATCCATGCTTTGCGCTGTCCGCCATCCTGTCTTTCCGAAACCGCATGGTGGCCAGCATTCCGGTAAACAGGGTCAGACAGCCCTTTGTCGTATCCATGGCGTCAAAGACCAGCTCCTTGTCCTCCTGCATATCCTTGTTGTATGCCAGTGGAATCCCCTTCATCGTGGTCAGCAGTGATATCAGCGCCCCATATACACGGCCTGTCTTTCCCCGGACCAGCTCGGCGATATCCGGGTTCTTTTTCTGAGGCATGATGCTGCTCCCGGTGCTGTAGGCGTCGTCCAGCTCCACAAACTGATATTCATTGGAATTCCAGATGATCACCTCCTCGGAAAACCGGCTTAAGTGCATCATCACCGTGGACATGGCGGACAGCAGCTCGATCAGGTAATCCCGGTCTGACACGGAATCCATGCTGTTTTGCGTAGGCCCGTCAAATTCCAGCAATTCCGCCGTATAGTCCCGGTCCAGCGGATAGGTGGTGCCTGCAAGCGCTCCGGCTCCCAGCGGGCAGGTATTCATCCTGCGGTAAATGTCCTTCATTCGGGAGCGGTCCCGCCTGAACATCTCAAAATAGGCTCCCAGATGATGCGAGAGCGTCACCGGCTGCGCCTTCTGCAGATGGGTAAATCCCGGCATGTACGTCTCTGTGTGCTCCTTCATCATATTCAGGAGCGTTTCCAGAAGGCATTTCAAAAGCCGGTCCAGTTCCAGGATCTCATCCCTTGTGTATAATTTCATATCCAGAGCCACCTGGTCGTTTCGGCTGCGTCCGGTGTGAAGCTTCTTCCCCACGTCCCCGATCCGTTCGATCAGATTGGCCTCCACAAAGCTGTGGATATCCTCGTATTCCTCTGTGATCAAAAGCGTCCCGTTCTCCACATCCTTTCGGATGCCGTTCAGCCCTTCTATGATCTGATCTCTCTCCTCTGCGGTCAGGATCCCCTGCCTGGCGAGCATCGTCACATGGGCAATACTGCCCCGGATGTCCTGCGCGTAAAATCTCTTGTCAAATGAAATGGACGCGTTAAAATCATATACCAGCTTGTCCGTTTCCTTCGTAAAGCGACCGCCCCATAATTGTGCCATTCCTGTTCCCTCTCTTCTTAAATCATTGGAACTGCGCAAAAACGGATTCACTTGCACAGTCTGTTTTTACTTTGCAAAACGGCAGGTCTCCTGCCGTCACAAAATGATTATCAATCATCGTATCATACATCCGTGCTTCTGTCTATAAGGAACTTCTTACAGTTTCACTCCCGGATTCCTCGGTTTTCCAGTGAAAACTGACAACCGCAGTAGTCCTGGCGGTACAGCCCATACTCCCCGGACAGCTCCACCGACCGCTGATACCCGTTTTTCTTCTTAAAATCCGACACCAGGTAAGGCACCCCGATCTCCTTCCCCAGGGTAATGCCGATCTCATTGAGCTTCTGCGCATTTTTCAGAGGGCTGATGCTAAGCGTCGTGGTAAAATAATCGAATCCGCCTTCTTTTGCCTTCTCCGCAGCCTCTTTCAGGCGCAGGGCATAACAGCCAAAACACCGTTCGCCGCCCTCTTTTGCCCGTTCCAGTCCGGCAGCCATCCGGTAAAATCTTTCCGGATCATAAATGCCTTCCAGAAAGGAAATGGAATGGACCGCTGTTAATTTTCCGATCAACATCTGCTGCTCTTCCACCCGCTTGTAATATTCCTCCTCCGGATAAATGTTGGGATTGTAATAAAATACTGTGATCTCAAAATAATCCGAAAGATATTCCAGGACATAGCTGCTGCAGGGGGCGCAGCAGCTATGGAGCAGAAGGCGGGGCACTATGCCCTCCTTTTGCAGTGCTTCCAGAATCTGATCCAGTTCCTTTTGGTAATTTATTTTTTGTACCTGCATTCCTTTCCCACACTCCATTCCCTGATTTCCGGGTTTCTGTCCAGTTCTTTTGCTGATATGCCCGCAATCCTGTTTTGAACAATGCGCTGGCCGCTTATTACAGCTGCGGCTGCTCCAAAATCGCCACGGACACCCTGGTCACAATCTCCCCTTCCAGCTCTGTGGAGTGGGGAACCTTCTTTCCGTCGATCATATCCAGCATCTCCAGCGCCGCGATCTTTGCCAGATCCCGAATGGGATTCTCCGCAGAGGTCAGCGGGACCTCGCAGTAGGCGGCAACATCGGAATTGTCAATACTGATCACCGACAGGTCTTCCGGAACACCGATTCCTCTGCTCCTGCAGACAGCCAGCAGCTTATTCGCCATCACATCATTATAACACACGCAGGCCGTACAGCCCTCCAGCCTGCGGCAGATCCAGTCCGCATTCTGTTCAAACTCAGACATCTGCCGCGAATCCAGCCACGCCACCCGCTTGTCAAGGATCCTGATATTCGCCTCCATAAGGGCCTCCAGATATCCCGCATAGCGCTGATGGCCCTGACCATCATCAGATTTTAAGACAGCCGCGATATTCTGATGGCCGCACTGCAGCAGATAGTTGGTCACTAGTTTCCCTGCCATCTTATCATTCAGACTGACATGAGGAGCCTCCAGCTGGGGATAATAGCTGTTGATAAACAGCACCGGAATCCCCCGTGCCATGATCTCCCTGTAGATGTCCAGATTGGGATTGGGCAGCCCGCTCTTTGTGGTCTCGGCGATCAGTCCATCTACCGTATTTTTATTCAAAATATTTTTTAATATGAAGCGTTCTTTTTCTACAGAATTATTAGTCACTGAAATCTGAAGACTGTATTCAGCGTTCGAAAACTGTTCCTCCAGTTCCCGGATGATCGTGGAAAAAATATATTCCTGAACAAAAGTTGTCATCACCGCGATCTGCATGGTCTTCTCTTTTTTCGGAGTCACCTGATCCTTGCTGCTGATGTACGTCCCGCTTCCCCTGAACCGCTCTACGATGCCTTCCTCCTCCAGTACGGAGATCGCATGCCGTACGGTCTGCCTGCTGACCTGGAACCGATGGCACAGCTTATATTCCGATTCCACCTTATCCCCCGGTTTCAGTTCCCCGCTTTCCAGGCGTTTTTTCACCCACAGACAGATTTCCTGATATTTCGCAACTGCTTCTTCCAAATATCTACCTCCACCATCTACTTTTAAATACAACTCGATAACTACTCCATGATAACTTTCCTCTAATATACAATACAACTTTTATTTTTACAATCCATAATATGTACTAAAAAAGCCATACATTTTTTGTGCATATATGCTTTATCCGGTTCCATTTCTGCATATATACAAAAAGCTACCCGCCTGCAGCGGATAGCTTTTTGTATATATTCTGTGTTTTATAGAACAACAGACGATATTTACTTCGGAATTCATGCAGCAATGCACTAATTTTTCTTTTTGCTGGATAATACGTCAAATGTCACTGCCCCGAGGAGTACCAGTCCCTTGACTACTTTCTGCAGGTCGGTAGACAACCCGATCAGGAACATCCCGTTATTCAGGATTCCCATAACGAATGCCCCGATCACGGCCCCGACGACCGTACCCACACCGCCGGACGCCGCGGCCCCGCCAATGTAGCAGGCAGCGATGGCGTCCAATTCAAACCCGTCTCCCGCCTTGGGAGTCGCAGAAGCGTTTCGGGCGGACAGCACGATTCCCGCGATGGCAGCCAAAAAACCCATGTTGGTATACACCCAGAAGTACACCTTTTTCGTATCAATACCAGACAGCCTTGCAGCCTTTTCATTTCCGCCCAGCGCGTAGACCTGGCGTCCCGCAACGGTCTTGCTGGTAATGAAATGATAGATCCCTACGATCACGGCCATCAAAAGCAGAATGATCGGAATCCCGTTATAGGATGCGATCTTGAAGAAAAAGAACCAGAGGATCGCAAGCGTCGCCGCCACCTTGATACCGGTCTGCCAGGTGGGCGCCATTGCAAAGCCATACTTTTGCTGGGTTTTAATCGTTTTGAGCTCCGCGCCGATCACCAGAACGGTGGCGATCACGGCAACCAGGATCGTGATGATATCCAGTGTTCCGCCGCCAAACTCGATCTTGCTGGAAGCGAAGAAGCCTGCCCCAACTTTAACATAAGCATTGGGGAGCGGTCCTACAGTCTTGGATTCCAGCAGGGTATATGTAAGTCCCCGGCCGATCAGCATGCCTGCCAGTGTCACTACAAACGGAGGGATATTCAGATATGCTATGAAAAATCCATTAAATGCACCGAACGCCACTCCGACCAGAATGGTGATCAAAAAAGCCAGCGGGATATTCATATTATTTTCTACGATCAGTTTCGCCGCAACTGCCCCGCACAGCGCCACATAGGAGCCGACTCCCAGGTCTACATTACCGGTCAGCACACAGAGCAGCATACCCGTCGCAAGGATGATAACATAGCTGTTCTGCATGATCAGGTTGTTCATGTTCATCGGTGTGGCATTGACGCCCCCTGTCATTACATAAAATATGATAAAGATGATGAGCATTGCAAAAACCATGCCATATTGCTTTAAATTCAGATTTACGGTTTTCTTCTTTTCCATTGTTATTCCCCTTTCCTGTTATTATGCTGCATGATGCATTTCATGATTCTTTCCTGAGACAGATCTTCTTTGAATATTTCACCGGCAATACATCCCTCGTTCAATACATAGGTCCGGTCGCATGTACCCAGGATCTCCGGCATCTCTGAGGAAATGACGATGACCGCCTTTCCGGATTTCGCCAGGTCGTTGATGGCACAGTAGATCTCATACTTCGCGCCCACATCGATTCCCCGGGTAGGTTCATCCAGGATCAGCACGTCCGGTTCCGTCAGCATCCATTTTGCCAGGATGACCTTCTGCTGGTTTCCTCCGGACAGGCTTCCCACCGCCTGATGGACTGAGTTGGATTTGATGTTGATCAGTTCTTTGTATTTCTCCGCCTCCAGGATCTCCTTGTTGGAATCCACGATCCCATTCTGGGAAAAGAAACTACGCAGTGCCGCCAAAGACATATTCCATTTAATATCATTGAACAGGATCAGTCCGTAGTTTTTCCGGTCTTCGGAGGTATAGGCGATCTTGTTGTCAATGGCATCCTTCACACTCCGGATCTTCACCGGCTTCCCGTGCATGAGGATCTCTCCACTGATCTTCTGTCCGTACTGACGGCCGAAGATACTCATGGCAAGCTCGGTCCTTCCGGCGCCCATCAGGCCTGCAAGTCCCACGACCTCGCCTGCGCGCACCTTGATGTTGATGTCCTTTAACACCTGGCGGTTTGGATCCTCCGGGTGGTAGACATTCCAGTTCTTCACTTCCATGACCACGTCCCCGATGGGACAGTCTGTACGTTCCGGATAACGGTTGGTCAGCTCGCGGCCGACCATGCCCTTGATGATCCGGTCCTCCGAAAAATCGTCCACGCCCTTGGTCAGTGTCTCGATCGTCTGCCCGTCGCGGATGACTGTGATCGCGTCCGCCACATAGCTGATCTCATTTAACTTATGGGAAATGATGATGCTTGTAATGCCCTGTGATTTCAGCTTCAGCATGATCTCCAGGAGCTGGGCGCTCTCCTCGTCATTTAGCGCCGCCGTCGGCTCGTCCAGGATCAGAAGGTCTACTTTTTTCGCCAGCGCCTTGGCGATCTCGATCAACTGCTGCTTGCCGACCCCAAGGGAATTGATGGGCGCTTCCAGGTTTTCATTTCCCAGTCCCACCTCTTCCAGCATCTTCTGCGCCTCGTTGCGGGTCTGTGTCCAGTCAATGACGCCGTTCACCTTCATCTGCTCATTGCCCAGGAAGATATTTTCCGCAATGGACAGATACGGGCTCAGCGCAAGCTCCTGATGGATGATGACGATTCCCTTTTTCTCGCTGTCCTTGATATTGCGGTTCCTGACCACTTCCCCGTTGTATACGATGTCTCCTGTATAGGTCCCGAACGGATACACCCCCGACAGGACATTCATCAGCGTGCTCTTGCCTGCGCCGTTTTCCCCGCAGAGGGCATGGATCTCGCCCCGTTTTACTTTCAGGTTTACATCGTTCAATGCTTTGACACCGGAAAATTCTTTGACAATATGCTTCATCTCCAGAATATAATCAGACATCCTCTCAACTCCTTTCCTTTATTTTGCATTTTGAATCTCTTCCTCTTTGTAATATCCGCTGTCAATGACCAGCTCCCTGTAATTATCCTTGTCCAGGGAAAGCGGTTCGCACAGATAAGACGGAACAACCATCTTCCCATTGTCATAGGTTTCCGTATCGTTGATCTCCGGCTTGCTGCCCTCGATCACCGCATCAACCATCCCGGTGCATTTTTCAGCCAGCAGCTCCGTATTCTTGAAAATGGTTGCGGTCTGCTTTCCGTCGATGATATTTTTTACTGCCATCACTTCCGCGTCCTGCCCGGTGATGATGGGCCAGTCCTCCTCCGTGTATCCGGCTGCCTCTAAGGCCGCCTTGATCCCGTAGGCAAATCCGTCAAACGCGGAGCAGCAGATGTCCAGCTTTTCATCCGCGTAAAAGCCGGATAAATAGTTTTCGCAGTTCTGCAGGGCTACCTCCTGAGACCATCTTAAGATACAGGTGTCTTCAAATGAGGTTCTCCCGGATTTGCATACCAGCGTGCCGTCATCCAGATATTTCTGCAGCACACTCATTACGCCTTTATATAGAAGGACCGCATTGTTGTCATCCGGCGAGCCCATGAAAAATTCAATGGTCTGGGGCTCCGCCGCGTCTGCCAGGCTGGCCTTTTCCTCGATGTACTCTCCGATCTTCCTGCCCACTCCTTCATTGTCAAAGGACGCGTAATAGCTGACCGCGTCGGTGTTCATCAGCAGACGGTCGTAGGAGATCACGGGAATCCCTTCCTCTTTTGCCGTCTGCAGGGCGTTGATCAGTGCGGAGGAATCGACTGACGCAACGACCAGACAGTCTACTTTTTTGGCGATCATCGTCTCGATCTGCGCAAGCTGTACCTGTACATCATCCTCCGCATACTGAAGGAATACCTCATAGCCAAGCGCCTCCAGCTGTGCCTTCATGTTCCGGCCGTCTTTGATCCACCTTTCCGAGCTCTGCGTCGGCATGGCCACGCCGACCAGTTTTCCATTGCCTCCCTGTTTTTCCCCACCGTCACTCGAGCCACACCCTGCCAGTGTGAGCGAAAGCGCTAAGACAGCAGCCAGAGCCACGCTGAGAATCCTTTTCTTCATCCTTTCTACCTCCTTTTTCGATGCTTTTTTCAAAACATCTTATATTTTATACATATATTGTACTGTACAAGTTTCTCTTTTTCAAGTCTCAATATATCACAAATTTGAGTACAACTTTTTGTGCATATTTCAACTCAATCATCTTATTTTATCATAATTGTATATATACAACTTTTAATCCTGTATTCATAAGCATGCTTTTTAAAATCTGATATTCAATATTTTTTTATTGATTTTCAATAAATTTATATTGATTTTCAAAACACACCGTGCTATAATTTTATTGTATCAACAGCCATATAAAGCTTGTAGGACAAATTGGTTACAAATATCAGGAGGCAAAATTATGCATGGTAAAAAGCTGATCCGGGTTACTAAATTATTGTTGGATATGATGTTTTACAGCGGGATTGCAGTCATCGTCACACTTCCGCTGTCCCTGCGGTACGCTGGAATCTATTATTCCAGGGCATTTCAGGAGTATTATATACTGATGCTGGTGATCTTCGCGGCGTCAGGCGTATGCGGGATCGTGATCATCGGGGAGCTGCGGAAGATGATGCGCACCGTGATGCAGAAAAACTGTTTTATCCATGAGAATGTAAAGAGCCTGGAGATGATGGGTATCACCAGCGCCGTGATCGTACTGCTCTTCTTTATTAAGTGCTTTTTCCTGCCCACCCCGGCAACCTTCATCGTGGTCCTTACCTTTTTTATCGCCGGGCTGTTCAGTGAAGTGCTCTCCTTTGTATTCCGGGAAGCGATCCGCTATAAAGAGGAAAATGATCTGACCATATGAGGAGCTGTCATGAAATTACTTTTCATTTTGACGCATATGCAGATTTAGACAATTCAAAATAAAAGTTTATTTCATAACAGATCCTAAGAAAAGAAAGGCAGGATAAGTCTATGGGAATTATTGTAAATCTGGATGTAATGATGGCGAAACGGAAGATCGGCGTCACGGAGCTTGCCAAGGAGATCGACCTTACGATGGCGAATCTTTCGATCTTAAAAAATAATAAGGCCAAGGCCGTGCGCTTTACGACGCTGGATGCCCTCTGTAAGGCCCTCCGCTGCCAGCCGGGGGATATCCTGGAATATGTGGAGGATGACGATGAAATCAGCGATTGAAAGACCTATGAAATGGAAAGGAGAATGACCATGGAACAGCAAAACAAGACTACTCAGCAAAATATAACCACATCGGAAACGGTACCCGCGCCGGAAACGATATCTGCGGGTCAAAATTCAGCCGGCAGAAAATATGAAGCCGTTCCGGAGCAGCTTCCTCAGACGAAGAACATAAAAGCCCCGGACAGCCCGCTCCTGCAGTATATGAAGGAGCACTTCACCTGGTTCGGCAAAACCGCCTGCCTGTTTGGGCTGATCTATACCTTCTGCCTCTTTGACAATCCGGCAGGCATCACCTTTCCGGCTGCCGTTGCCGCGGTGATCCTGTTTTCTGTCCTGTGGCTTGGTAAAGCCGGCATCCCATGGAAGCGTGGGCTGTTCTTTTATTTTGCGGGAATGCTGTTACTTGGCATTTCCACCTGCATGACGGCCAATGCCTGGATCCACCTGTTCAACCGCGTCGGCATCCTGCTTCTATTCTGTACGGGCATGCTGCATCAGATGTATGAAGACAGCCGCTGGAGCTTTTCTGCCAATTTAAAACAGCTCTTGTTCTTTGCCGGGACCTGCTTCGTATCACTGTTCAAGCCGTTCGAACATATGCTGTATTCTATATCAAAGCACAAGGCAGCAAGTTCTGAAGAAGCCCTGCAAAAAAGAGCGAATCTAAAAAAGAAAGCCCCGGCCGTGCTCACAGGCGCTGCCATCGCCGCCCTCTTCCTGCTGTGCGTGATGCCGCTCCTGATTGGATCTGATCCGGTCTTTGCCAGTTATTTCCGGATCCGCATCACGATCCCGGATATTCCGGATCTCACCACTGCCGTCCGGATCTGTTGGAGTTTTCTTTCTGGTTTTTTCATGCTCTATGTATTTTTTGCGGCTTTGTTCCGACAAAATCTGAAAAGCCCGACTCAAAAAGAAGGATCGGGGGCAAACGCGCTGATCGGGATCACATTTACCATGACACTGGCTTTCATCTATGTGATCTATTCCGGGATCCAGATCCTGTTTTTATTCCTGCGCCGGGGCCTGCCCGACGGAATGACCTATTCCCAGTATGCCCACCAGGGCTTCTGGCAGCTTCTGGCCGTGAGCCTGATCAATCTGGTGACCGTAATGGTCTGCATCCAGGTCTTTGAAACGCGCCGGGCGTTGAATGTCCTGCTGCTGGTGATCTCCGTCTGCACCTGCGTCATGACCCTGTCGGCAGCCTACCGGATGCTGCTCTATGTGGGAGTCTACCATCTCACCTTCCTGCGGATCCTGGTACTCTGGTTTTTGGGAGTACTGACCCTGATCATGGGAGGCGTGATGGTCAGCATCTTCCGGCAGGCGTTTCCTCTGTTTCGGTATACCGTGACGGTCGTGACCTGCTGCTATCTTGTGTTTTCCTTCGCCGGAGTGGACCGTATCATCGCCTCCTACAACCTTCGGCATATGGAACAGATCACCTGGCAGGATGTGAACTATCTGCTCCATAACCTGTCCGTCGATGCCGCGCCCTATGTTGCGCAGATGGCGGATATAAAAATGAAAACGTATATCTACACGGAGGATGACCGTTATTATTACAGAGACGAACCCTATGAATTCAAGTGCCAGGAGGACCTTTCCAAGTTCGAGACCATAGGCGAATATCTGGAATCGCAGTTTGAATTTTATATGGAAGGGATCTACGAGTTCAGGAAACCCAATTTTCGGGAATGGAATTTTGCGGAGGCGCGGGCCTGGAAAACAGCGGAGGAATATCTCGCTGAGCACTGAAATATGATTTTCATCCATTTCCTAACCGGCAGAATCATATCCATCTGCCGGTTTTTTTCGTTGGCAAAAAAATAATAAATGCCTGAAACCTTTTTGCCCTTTCATCTGTCTAATAAGTAAGGCGCCAGATAAAAGTGGACTGAAAAACCTGCTGTGACAGTATTTTTCGGTAACAAAAGACCCTGTGTCTGCGGAATATACATTTGCATGGTCCCACAGGTACATGGATAAAGTGAGGAGGTTTTATTCTTGAAGTTTTTAGTAAAAAGAGCAAAACGACATGACAGCAATGCTTTCGTGGAATTGATGGAAAGCCAGAAGCTTACGATGTATAAGGTTGCGAGAAGTTATCTGAGATCTGATGATGATATCGCAGATGCCATCCAGGAGACAATCCTGACCTGCTATGAAAAGCTGGACAGCCTGGAGAACGAACAGTTCTTCAAGACCTGGCTGGTCCGGATCCTGATCAACAAATGTATCGATATCTTGAATGCCGGCCGAAGGGAATGCCCCACAGAACAGCTGCCGGAGCAGGGAGGAAATTGCGTGTCACTGGAAAATTATGAATTTTATGAGCTTCTGAATTCTCTGGATGAAAAATACCGTCTCGTCCTGATCCTGTATTATGTGGAGGGCTTTAAAATCCGCGAGATCGCGCAGATACTGGATCTGGAGGAAAATACGGTAAAGACCCGGCTGTCCAGGGGCCGCAGGGAGGCTGCCAGAGAGTACCGTTTTGAACCGCCGGCCAGATATTTGAAGCAGGCTGTCCGGTGAATATGAGTTGGAAGCATAGCTGCCCGGCCCGCTGCTTCACAGATGTCAAACGGCCCTGCAGGCATGACCACTTGGCTCGCCGCTTCGCAGGAAGAAAGGATACAGACAAACCGCATGAATCAGTCAGGAGGTAACACATGAAGAGAACATATACGGATCAGGAAATGATAAGAATCTTAAATCAGGAGCTGGTCATTCCGGAGAAGGTAGACCAGGGGATGCAGGATGCATACCGGAAGCTGGGGATCCAGAGAAAGGGCAGAGTCTCCTTTGCCAGGAGACACAAAATGCTGCGCGTTCTGGCAGCGGCGGCTGTACTGGCCGCAGGCTCCTCTCTGGTGGTGGCTGCCGCCAATAAATTTTTGACCGCAAATCTGGTGAAGGAGGAGTCTTCCGTGACCTATGACCTTGCGATCGACCGCGAACAAAAGGAGGCCCATGAGATCGAGGTCACTCCCACCTATATGCCTGCCGGCTATGCATTAGGCGCGGAAAATACGCCCTACGGAGGGAAATGGCATAACAATGAGACCGGAGGAACCGTCACCATTATCGCATGGAACGCCGCAGAATTGGATCAGCAGATCCGCATGGGGAACAGCGATGACCTGACCCACGGGCTGAAAGAGGAAAATCTAAAGAAAGAGATCGAGATCAATGGAATGAAGGCCGCATTGTTTTTGTCGGAGAGCCGTTATACGGACAGCGACAAAACCACCAAGAACGTGATGCTGTTCAACGAAGAAGAAGGCTATCTCGTAGAAATCTTTGATATGAACAATACACTTCCCATGGAAGAGACGATAAAAATCGCAGAGGGACTGGACATACAGGTGCTGGATTCTACCGTGCCGTATGCGACGGACGAGGAGATCGAAGCTCTGCTCGCAGAGCAGAAAGCAAACCAGGAAAGCGCCTTGAGGGAATGGACTCCGGAGCTGCTGGCGGACAATAATTTCTTTTCCACAGGAGAAGAATTGAAAATACCTTTCGGGCCGGATGAAAACCATGGTATAAAGACGGATGATATCCGCTATACCGTGGAATCCATCGAAATCAAAGACGCGCTTCCGGTTTCTGAATATCCGACAGAAAATTATTATGACTTTGCGGGCGAGATGGCGGACTGGATCAACGAGGACGGCACCCTCAAAGCCCATGAACGCTATAAGTATTCCTACGATGAAAATGGAAAGGAAACCGGGGAGCCGACCGTAGAGACCGTAAATTCTAAATTCGTGGTAGCGCATATGAAGGTAAAGAACCATAACACCGTAAATGAATATGACAATAACGTAACCGTATGCCCTTATATCCATTATCTGGATGTCAATGAAGACGGGATTTTCAAAAGTTATGCCGCTGACTGGAAATACAGTCCCGCTAATGAGGGATATCATCTGCAGACAGACGGATTTCCGGTATATTTTGACAAGATCTATCATACGGACGGAATCGAACGTGTCAAGGATTTCCATTTTGTTCCGATGGAGCCAGGCGAGGAACTGGAATATACACTTGTCTATGTGGTAGACGAAGATCAGCTCGACCGCGCATTTTTCCAGTTTTATTCGGAGTATAACGGGTGGAAGGCTCCGGAAGGCGGAAATGACTATGTGTATGTAAAGGTGACGCAGTAAGGATAATGGAGGAACGGGAATACTGGAAGAGTAATGCTGGAACGGGAATACTGGAAGGAGAATACTGGAAGGGTACAAGGGGGGCCGGCGGGTCCTCCTTTTCCTATGCACCTCTCCACTTTTTTGTCATAAAGTATTATATATCTTTTGATTGGAGTGTCTGCATGGAACCCATATTGGAACTTAAAAATATCAATTATGCATATCACAGTCTGGAAGGAGAAACAAAAGCACTGACAGATATCTCATTTTCCGTATCCTCCGGGGAGTTTGTTGCCATCGTAGGACCTTCGGGGTGCGGCAAATCCACGCTGCTTTCAATTATAAGCGGCCTGATCGATGCCGAGGACGGGCAGGTGAAGCTGAACGGAAAGGCGCTCCGGGAGAGCTCCACCAATATTGGATATATGCTGCAGCATGACCACCTGTTCGAGTGGCGGACCGTCTACCGCAACGTCCTGCTGGGTCTGGAGATCCGACACATGCTCTCGGAGCGTTCCCGGGAATACGCCCATGAGCTCCTGGAACTGTACGGCCTGAAACAGTTTGAAAACGCAAAGCCCTCCGAGCTCTCCGGCGGGATGCGCCAGCGGGCGGCCCTGATCCGGACGCTGGTACTGGATCCTGACATTCTGCTGTTAGACGAACCCTTCTCCGCCCTGGATTATCAGACCCGTTTATCCGTCTGTGACGACATCGGCCAGATTCTTCGGAATGCCCATAAGACCGCAGTCCTTGTGACGCACGACCTTTCCGAAGCAGTCAGCATGGCCGACCGGGTCGTGGTTTTGACTCCCCGCCCCGCTTCCATCGCGAAGATCATTCCCATCACTTTTGAATTAGAAGCCGATACTCCCATGAACCGGCGCAATGCACCGGAATTTAAGCATTATTTCAATATCATCTGGAAGGAGCTGAATACCAATGCGTGATATCTCTACCGGACAATGTAAAACTCAGGAAGCTGCATGCATCACGCAGAACACTGCAGTATTCTCCGCCGGGCAGCGCAATTTCCTGCATGGAAGGAAATTGCACCGGCGTATCGTCTGCTTTTCCCGCGCCGCAATCCTGATCTGTTTTCTTTTTTTATGGGAATTTACCGCCAGGGCCGGAATCATTGATTCCTTCATTTTCAGCAGCCCCTCGCAGGTCACCCGCTGTTTTTTGGAAATGGTAACGGACAAAAGTATCTTCCTGCATCTCTGGAGTACCCTGTATGAGACCATTGCCAGCTTCCTTTTGACCACCCTCATCAGTATCCTGGCTGCAGTGCTGCTCTGGTGCAGCCGCAAGCTGTCCGAAATCCTGGATCCTTATCTGGTGGTGCTCAACAGCCTGCCCAAGTCCGCCCTTGCGCCTCTCCTGATCGTATGGCTGGGCGCCAATCAGACCACCATCATCGTGGCCGGAATGTCTGTGGCGATCTTCGGGAGCATCCTGAACCTGTATACCAGCTTTACCGGAGTGGATCAAGAGAAGATCAAGCTGATCTATACCCTGCGCGGGAACAAATGGCATGCCCTCACCAAGGTCGTACTGCCAAGCTCCATCCCTGCCATCATCAGCAATATGAAGGTCAATATCGGGCTCTGCCTGGTGGGGGTCGTGATCGGAGAATTTCTGGCAGCGCGGAGCGGGCTGGGGTATCTGATCATTTATTCCAGCCAGGTCTTTAAGATGGATTGGCTGCTGATGAGCATTATCCTGCTCTGTATCATGGCGATGCTTTTGTATTCGCTGATCAATCTGCTGGAGAAGTGGTGCAGGCGGCGGTATTGATGCCGCAGGGCAGGATTATGCAGGATGATCTGTCGGGAAACAGCTGTTTACACACAACATCTCGTACGGCCGCTTATACATCACCGCAAGATGTTGTATGTAAATATCATTTCCCGACGATCCTCTGAAAGACTGCCATACCTTGCATCCTTCCCGCCTGTGTCGTATCCATCATATTTCTTTCCGGAATCACTTACATAAAATGATCCCCTGAGGCGTGTATGAAAATTCATTCCCGCGATCTATCGTTTCAGTTTACAGAAAGCAGTTTTCAACCACTCTCTGGAGTGACCGCTCTTTCCGCATCTTCGAGATCCTGATACCCATACCTCTTCGCCGTATTTTCATAAATCTCACGAATCAAATTACTCCCTTCCTTCTCCTTATTCTTCACCATCTCCAAATATAGCGTCAAGGTTTCCCTGGAATATGTATACAATTCCCCGCGCAGATATACAGAGATGGAAGTCATCTGATTCCCCTCCGAATCCTGTTCCTGCCTTCCCAATCCGATAAAATTCGGATACATTTCCCGCAGCTTATGATAGCATGTCATTTCCCATTCCAGAATCTGTTCTGCCGCCTTCTTTTTTTCCTCTTTGATCTCCGGCAGAAATGGAGCCAGCTTCTGTTCATAATACTCCGGAGCTGTGTCCTTCATCATATACGCATATTTCAATTCCACCGGATTCTGCCCCATGAATTCTGCCTGCTCCAGATCATGCGCATAGCTGTGCAGCACCTCTTGATCCCATGCCTCAAACTGACTGGACCTCATAATCTGAAATGTCCGGAAATCATCCTGGCAGTCTGCCCTCCCGCCGATATTATTTACCTTGGCAAAAAAGTTCCATTCTTTTTCAATGATCCTCTCTATGATATCTTCCCGCTCTCCATTTACTTGCATCATACTATGATCCCTCTTTTTCTTTTCCCGTTTTCGCTGAGCCTTAACGCCGCACACCCGACCAAAAGGTCGCCCTTGATTTCCAACGTCATTCCCTGCCCGTTTATGCTGGCCAGAATAGTCCCTGTCTTAGAAAGGAAAAAGCCAAATATGCTATCAGAAATCTTAAAAACAACTGCATCACCGTTGAAACACTTTCCAGCAGAATTTTTGTGGATACCATCGTACCGCCCCACAAAAGTAAACAAAGTCATGCCTCTGCATAAGCAGAGATTGTGTTCTTCATGTTCTGTCCCCTCTTCTTTCCATATCGTATCCACATTCCAGAACTACTCCCCCGCCATGATCGGCAACCCCCGAAGCACCGGATCCCGGATCATTTCCGTCACACGCTTTGCATGGTTCTGCAGAAAGCATTCTTCCCCATAGGACCACCCTTTTAAGATCAAAGCATCCCGCACCCGGATACAGACCCGTTCGATCAGCAGCATTTTCCCCGCAGAATCCTGAACATCCGACAGCCGCATCATTTTTTTCAAATCCTCCACCACACTTTCCCATTCCGCAAACTCCTCCGCCCCGCGAAATACCCATTTATAAAACGGCATATATGTTCTATTCAGCAGATAAACTGCCCCCAATGCCGCCGTTACAAACCGGCCGGCACAAAGTCCTGCCGTCTCATACATCCCGCGGCGTATACATCTCCCATAGTTATACTGTCCTGCCTGTCCCATCACAGCGCACTTTGCGGCCAGCTTTTTTCTGAGCACATCCTCCGGATAAAATCCCAGCAGCTTCCGGCGGATTTTTGTAAACTCCCCCAAAGGATCACAAAATACTTCACCATTCACTGCCATTGCCAAAAATCTTTCCGGAATGCAAAACCACTCCATATTGGTCTCCGGAGCATCCGCCCTGCCGATCAGGTCCCGGTAAAAGGACTCAATCGAATGGACCCCAATCCTGTTTCCGCGCTCCAAAGCACAGTCGGAAATTCCATACCCCTCAAAAAAGGACGGCAGCAATTCATAGGACCGCTGCAGATTTTCTCCTGTTACAGATTCATACCGCTCCGGAATCCAGATACAAAACCCGGGACCAAAATCATGATCCCGGGAATATGCGTCATCAAATCCAAAGCATTCCGAACCCGAACCCGCCAGACCGGCCGCAATGATTCCTGTATACTGCTGATACTCCTTTTCCAGCATCGGCCTTCCATATGTCTCAAAATATCTCCTTGACAGCTCAAGTCCTTTCATATCCCTGTTCCTTCTCTATTTTTTCCGCCTCTTTCTGATAGCATTCCCCGTTCTTTAAATCCCCCAGCTCCCGGCAGCAGACAGCCAGATTTCTCAGGCAGGAAGCATAAGAAAGGTTTTTCCCAAAATGGTCCTCGATCAGCGGAAGGGAATCCTCATAGCACAAACGCGCCTTTTCCCATTGTCCGGACAAGGAAAGCGTCTGCCCTTTTGCGGAAAGCAGAACCGCATAGTGCATTGGATTCGGAAATGCCAGCTTTGAGAATGCAGCTTCCGCCTGGGCAATATGTTCCTCCGCTTTTTCAAATTCTCGTTTCGCCGTGTAAATCTGAGCCAGAAGCGTATTTGTCACTCCCAGCTCATCCTCATTGTTCGGAAGGCCGCTGATCCATGCAAACGCAGCTTCAGCACTTTCCATCGCCCTGTCATATTGCTTTTCTTTCAAATACAGGGCTGCCCGGTTATTCTGCAGCGCCGCAGACCGATAATCCCGGATCTGCCGCGATTCATAGATCTCTGTAGCCTGATCGAATTCGAAAGCTGCTTTTCTGTTCTCGCCTGCCGCCGCATATAACGTGGCCAGGTTCATATGGATGGTGGCCTCCTGCTCCGAACCTTTCATCCCCAGCAAAAAAGCAGTCTCCAGGGAATTTTGAAATGCTTCGATCCCCTCTTTGTATTTTGCGCAGACACGAAGGAATCCTCCCAGTTCGTTCCAAAGTGCCAGGGCAGAAGCCAACTCCCCTTCCCGGACCGCGTCTTGAATCCCGGAACGTAAGAACGCCTCCGCTTCCCCGTATTTTTCGTTTGCAAATAACCGGTCTAATTCCTCATACATTGTCCGCAGATCCATCTGTTTCCCTTCTTCTCATTACGAAAATTCCACAATCATGCAGTCAGTACACTTGCATATTCACCGTTATCCTCAATCGCCGCAATCCGCTGCATGCAAATTTATCCTTCGCAATCTACATCTGTTATTTCACGGCATTTCCTAATAGACCGCATATCCTCCGCATCCCTTCTTCCAATACGGACCGGGGACACGCCACATTCAGACGGATATATGTATCCGAATTTTGGACAAACATATTTCCCCCTTCCAGAAGCACTCCTGCTTTTTCTGCAAAAAGCAGTGGAAGATCCTCCTCCTTGTCGACATAAGCTCCGATATCCACCCAACCAAGATATGTAGCGTCCGGAATCCGAAATACCACCTCCGGTAAATGCTCCGCCAAATAACTGCGCACAAATTCAAAATTGGCATCCAGATAGGTTCTCAGCTCCATCAGCCAGTCATATCCACCTTGATAAGCCCCCATCGCTCCGGCTAGAGAAAGCGGATTTTCATCAAAATTATGCCATTTCAGCCAGCATTTCCGAATCTCTTCATTGGGGATGATGATATTGGAAAACTGCAGCCCGGCCGTATTGAAGGTCTTGCTCGGCGCCATACAGGTAATGATCCGGTCACTGTCCGGATACATCTTTGCGAGCGGGATATGGGTCCGCCCGGTTCGGATCAGGTCGCAGTGGATCTCATCGGAAATGATCATCACATCATTTTCAAAACAGATTTCCGCCACCCGGCGCAGCTCTTCCTCTGTCCAGATCCGTCCTGACGGATTATGGGGATTGCAGAATATAAACAGTCTGACCGCCGGATCCTCCGCTTTTTTCCGAAAATCTTCGAAATCGATTTCATAATATCCGTCCTGCTTCCGGTTCAGCAAGTCCGAGCACACATATCCCACTCCATTGTGCTCTGCGGCATATTTAAAATAGGCATAGGAGGGCGTCATCATCAGTACCTTATCCTCTGGCCCGCAGATATATCCGGTCAGTTCATATAACGCCGGAATCACCCCATGAGAGGTATACAGATCTTTCTGAGGAAATGTCCACCCGTAGAGTTTTCTGGTCCAGTCCGAAAATATCCGATAATACTCGTCTCCGAAAATCCTTGTATATCCGAAAATTTTCCGGTCCAGCCTTTCCCGTATTGCGTCCGTAATACACTCCGGCGCCGCGAACTCCATATCCGCAATCCACATGCGGATAAACTCCTCATCCGCAAAGGGAAATTTCATCGTTTCATCTGTGTGAAAAATATACTGTCTGAATCCATCCGTGTTCATGCAGTTTGTATGTTTCCGGTCAATGATTTCATCAAAATTATATTTCATGATCGATACTCCTTCAGTCGATACGGATATGCTCTATTTTTTCAGAGCCATCACCTTCCTGTATAATTGAATAAAATCTTCCTTTGTCGTCATCCTTGCGTTGTTCGGCCGGTCACCGCCCAGCATGGCATCATCGGCAAGTCCCTCCAGACTTTCCTCTGTAACCCCGAATGACTCCAGAGGCCGGATCGGCATATCCTCCAGCAGCTCATATACACACCGTACTCCTGCTTTTGCGGCCTCCCTTACGGACATTCCATAGATATCTTCGCCGAAAAAGCCGGCAATCTCCGCATAGCGCTCCGGCCACGCGCCCATGTTAAATTCCATGACTACCGGCAGACACAGTGCATTGGCCACACCATGGGGAACCTGATACTGTGCTCCCAGCGGATGCGCCATACAATGAGAGATTCCCAGACTGGCGCTGGTAAATGCATAACCGGCCAGCATGGCTCCCATCATCATATCATATCTTGCGTCATGGTCGATATCGCCCCGATACACTGCCGGCCGGATCGCATGGGCAATGAGCTTGATCGCCTGTACGGCCAGTGCGTCCGATATCGGTTCCGTACACCGGGAGGTATAGGCTTCAATGGCATGGGTCAGTGCATCCATTCCGGTTGCCGCAGTGATACCTGCCGGAAGCGACCAAGTCAGCTCCGGATCGCAGATTGCCAGGGCCGGCATGATCCCGGTTCCTCCGATAGGCATCTTCCATGCCCGCTGCCGGTCCGCAATCACCGCAAACGGCGTACATTCACTTCCGGTTCCCGCTGCCGTAGGAATGGCCGCAACAGGAAGCGGTGCTTTGGTAAATTTATCGCATCCCTGATAATCCCGGATGCTGCCTCCGTTCGTAACAAGGATCGCGGCTGCTTTGGCCGGATCCATGGAGCTGCCGCCTCCAAGTCCGATCAATACGTCGGAATCCCTTGCAAGGGCGGCAATTTTTTCTACGGTTTCTACCGAAGAATCCGGTTCGCACTCGTCATAGACATCCAGTATGATCCCGGCGTCTTCCACGGATCGGATGATCCGCTCTGCAATACCGAATTTTACAAGCCCTTGATCGGTCACGAGAGTCGCCTTTTTGACTCCCAGCTTTTTTAATTCCTCCCCGGTTCTTTTAGAAGCTCCATTCCCAAAAAGAACCGCGCCGGAAGGCGCCCATGAAAAAACTGATTTTTTATCTTTAAACACGCTGTAATCCAGCGGTAGCTGCGCAACTGGCCGAAACATCTGAAAAACCTCCTCCTTTAAGCTTCAATGCCTTCCTTTTGATCTTTGGATTTTACCATCACATACCTTGCTACGATCACAGCAAAAACGATGGCCCCGGAGTAGCCGCAATAGGTCATGATAAATCCAAGCAGCTGCTGATACGGTACGAAAAGACATACAAAATATGTAACCACGCCGAATCCGACAACTGTCAATTTGTAGTTCCTTGATTTGTCATCTTTGATAAAAAAGCTGACCGTATTCCATAGGGATGGACAGATCGTGGAATAGATCGCCAAAATAATGATCACGGCAAACAGCGTCCCTACGGATCCCATAATATTCGAAGCCAGTGCCAGGTTCGGAATCGCGACTGTGGAAGCTTCCTCAATATTTCCAAGGTGGTTCAGTCCCATGAGTACGGATACGATTGAAATAAAAAACGCACCTGTAAAAAGAACCAGCTTAAACGGCGTAAACTTATATTCCCGGTTCTGATATGCCATGGTCGCGACAAAATTGGAAACCAGTAGAAGGGAACAGCCTCCGAAGGACAGGCCTGCCGTCAGCCAGTGGTTCGTCCCCCTTGTGATCGAAACCGCGCCGCTGTCTAAAAGCGCCATTCCCTCCGGAATCCGCGGGAAAAATGTGAATGCGGAGATCAGTCCGACGATCAGGGTAAAACACACAATGACCGGCCCGATAAAACCAATGATATCGACAACACGGTTCAGACCAAAGATTGCGGTTGCCACAGATGCCGCTACCATGATCGCAATCGCGATCGGCATGGCCAGCCCCCACTGCTGGTTAAATGTTGACGCGCCGCCGGAGCACATGAAAATATAACAGCATGCAACAAACAGCCATGCGAATATTTCAAATAATTTTCCCCAGAATTTTCCCGCATAAAACGTGGTTACCTCTTTCAGGTCCGTCAGGCCCCTGGTCCGCCCGGCATACGCATACGCCACATATGTGGCATACATCATGATAAAGTTGATCAAGCCTACGCCGACAGCCATATAGCCGTATCCCGAAAAGTATTGGATCGTCTCCTGTCCGGACGCAAATCCGGAACCAATCAGAAACGCCAAAAGCGCTCCCGCCAGTTTAAAAAATGTCATTCCGCTCATATTCTTTTTATCCATAAAACCCTCCTTCAATTTATCTGATCTGTATTCCTCGCCTAATTCTCTTTTTGATAACCCTTTCGTTATGGAACAAGTCATTTCCCGATTACTGTACTGACCTGCGGCCGTGCAGCATAGTACACGGCCCGTTCTAAATCCTATGATCAGCAGCAGCTTGTATGCTCTGTACGTCCGATGATATTTTCCTGCACTCTCGGATCCAGCTCCACGAAGAATGCGGAGTATCCCGCCACCCGGACCATCAGATTCTTATATTGTTCCGGATGTTCCTGGGCATCGCGCAGGGTTTTCGTATCCACCACATTGATCTGCACATGCTGTCCGCCCGCTTCACAGTACCCTTTTACAAATGCTTCCAGCATCTCCAGGCCTTTCTCCCCCTTTGCAACCGCAGGGTCGAATTTATGATTCACCAGAACGCCCTTCGGAACCATCACCGTGTCCATCTTTCCAATGGAATTGCCCACTGCGGTCGGGCCGTTCCGGTCCATGCCGTTGGAAGGCGAAGCATTGTTGGCAAGAGGCTCTCCGTCCTTTCGTCCGTCCGGCGTTGCTCCTACAACTCGTCCCTGCCAGATATTGTAAGTCTGATTCAAAAGGATCAGTTCATACTGTCCGAACCTTGAATCCTGATGAGCCCGGTTTTCCTCCGCGCAGAAGGTTACAACCTGACGGCAGTAATCATCAACCAGATCTTCATCATTTCCAAAATGCACATATTTATTCAGAAGCATCTGATGCCACTCTTCATGATCTTCATAATTATGATCCAGAATGTCCGTCAGTTGGGGAAGCGTCAAAAGCTTCTGTCGGAATACCACCTGGTCGATTGCTGCCAGAGAATCCGCCGCATTTGCCACACCGCTGATAAAGGTACCGGTGCTGCTGTATTTCGCGCCGTTCTTTTGAAGGATACGTCCTTTTTCAATGCATCCGTCCACCAGGGTTGACGCAAATACAGTGGGGCAGATCTGGGAATGCAGCGCGGAACAGATCCCATATGCCTGCAGATGGTAGTCAATGATGTATGCAAGCTGCTCCTTATAAGCCTTCATGAACTTGCCCATGCTGTCCATCTCTTCCATAGAACCGGTCTTTGGCCCGAACTGCCGTCCGGTTTTTGGATCCAGCCCGTTGTGCATGGTCAGTTCCAATACCTTCAGGATATTGATGAATCCGGCTACCGGGCGAAAATCCGTTTTTCCCGGCACCTGTGCCTCTACGCAGCCCTCTATCGCATAGTCGCGCGCCTCCCGAATATCGTTGCATCCGTTGGCCAGTACACGTGGGATATTGATATCGTCATTGAAGAATGCCGGCTGTCCAAGGCCTTTCTGGGTCAGCTTCAATGCTCTTCTAAATGTCTCCTCATCAATTTTTTTGTTGTAGCGGAAGGAGATCGCAGGCTGGGTCGTCTGTGCGCCGTCCGCAGCTTCCAGGAACAGGTAGGTGAGACGGTTGCATGCATTTTTTCCCTCAGAATTGATTCCTCCGATCGTGATGTTTGTCCACATCGGGAATCCTGCATATGCCTCAGCCTCAATATGGTCGCGCAGCTCAAAAATCTCTGTCCATTTGATGAGCATGCACTCAATCATCTCAACCACTTCATCTTCCGTCACGATCCCGCTGTCAATGTCGTGCTTGAAATACGGGTACATAAACTGGTCAAAACGGCCTACGGAATGATTGTGCCCCGCATTCTCGATCTGATAGATGAGATGGATGAACCAGAAAAACTGCATTGCTTCATAAAATGTTCTCGGCGGAAGCTCCGGGATGTGCTCACAGGTTTCCGCAATGCGGATGAGCTCCGCTTTTCGTGTTTCATTCTGTTCTTCTTCTGCCATTTCGCGCGCCAAATCCGCATAACGATGAGCAAATTTGATCGCTGCATTTAATGTAATGAGCATCCCCTCCCAGGTATCCTTCTGCTCCTGCGTCATGAAATCATAGTGCTCAATGTGATCCAGCTTGTCCTGGATCTCTTCCATCATCTTCCGGAAGCCTTTTTCAAAAATCACGCCGTACTGCGGCATATGGCTCGCAGTGGAAACGATACGGGAACCGATGGTAATCAGTCCGTCCAGAGATGCCTGTTTCATGTCCTCCGGAAGCCGGCTGTCGATCACTTCCCGGAAGCCGTGTCCCTTCCACTCCGTACAGATTTTGATCAGCTCTTCTTTGTCCTCCGGCTTCACCCAGCACATGTTATCCGTAGACCGGGTGTCAAAGGTATCGATATCCTCCAGGATCCAGTTTGCCCCCCACTCCGGATATGCCGGAACTGAGCGGTACCTCTCCCCATGGTCTCCCACGAAAATAGACTCCGGATTGATAAAGATGGTCATATTCTCCAGCAGGTACTCCAAAAGGTGTGCCTTCCTGGAAACCGGTGATTCTACGGACGGAATACGGTAGAACTCCGTGACCAGCCTCGCCCTTTCCACGGAAATAGACGGGTGCGTGTTCCGAAGCCGTGCTTTTAAAAATTCGACTTTCTTGCTGCTCATAATGCTGCCTCCTTTTATTTTTTATAAAACCCCCTGTTTTAGCGGGATGGTTTTCAAAATCCATCTACTCATCGGCACTGTTCTCACTATTGTAAAAACACTTTTTTCCAATCGGCAGAAGTACTTCATTGGCCGCATCTACCAGATGCAGCATGTGATCTTTCCCAGGTTCCTCCACATCCTCCAGCTGATACTGCCTGCCCAGGATCTTGTATTTATTGATCCCCAGCTTATGATAGGCCAGAAGCTCATACCGTCTGACGTTCGCGCACTGTGCGGCAAATGCCGCCGTAGCTCTGATATTTTCCTCCGAATCATTCCAGCCGGGAACCACGGGCGTGCGTACACAGATTTCTTTGCCGTGTCCGCTGATCCGTTTCAGATTTTCCAGAATATGTACATTGGACTGTCCTGTAATTTTCCGGTGCATCTTACTGTCCATATGCTTGATATCAAAATAAATAAAATCAATATAGTCCAGGCAGGACGCAAATTTTTCATAATTGCCGCAGCCGCATGTTTCGATGGCAACATGGATTTTATAGTCCTTGCACTTCCTGCAGACCTCCAGCAAAAACTCCGGCTGCATCAGCGCCTCTCCTCCGGAAAATGTAACGCCTCCTCCGGAATGCTCAAAATAAAAATGATCCTGATAGATTCGGCGGAACAATTCATCTACCGTATATTCCTGTCCGAACTTCTTTCTCGCCTCTGTCGGGCACAACTGCGCGCACAGTCCGCATGCGGCGCATTTCAATCTGTCATACTTCATAACCCCCTTTTCATCCAGGCTCACTGCGCCGGAGGGACATTGTTTCAGACAAAAGCCGCATCCCATGCAGTTCACCGGATTCAGTGAAATCTCCGGCGCAAAGGAAATCCCTTCCGGATTTGCGCACCACAGACATCGCAGACCGCAGCCTTTCAAAAATACGGTGGTCCGCATTCCCCTCCCGTCTCGGATCGAACATTTTTGGATATTAAATATCCTGCCGGTCAGTTCCTTCATAGATATCCTCCTGCGTAATAAATTATTATCAGTTCTTCGTATGTTTCTTATGTCAATCGCACTTCACCCTGCATTGATTTTGCTTATTTTTTGCATTAACACAATCAAATTTCTGATTATTCAGCAAATATTTTTCGAATTAACTGTTATTAATTCAAGCATATCAGCAAATGCGCAAATCGTCTAACAAATAAAATTCATAGAAATATTAATCATCCTCATACATAATTCTGATAAAAAAATATTATGATATAGATAGCGCGAGGTATGCGGCTGTGAATTGTAACTATGGAATACCAAGGAATCAGATTCAGGAATTGACTGTCCTGGATACAAAGGAGGAGCTTATGGATACTGTAAAATACGAAATCTTTCTCAAAGTCCTGGAATGCCGTAATTTTTCGAAAGCAGCGGAAGAGCTCGGATATACCCAGTCCGCTGTCAGCCATTCGGTCTCCAATCTGGAAAAAACCTTTGGCTTTAAACTGCTGAATCGGGAAAATAATAACATCAGCCTCACCAGAGCCGGAATTGATGTACTTCCATACATCCGTAATATCGTAGATGCCCAGAACGCCCTGGATTTCAGCCTTGCTTCCTATCATGACCCGGGGGCCGGTACGCTCTGCATTGCTACGATCCCCAGCCTGGCGATCCACTATTTTCCAGATCTTCTGTCTGCTTTTAAACAGCAATATCCGCAAATACATATTGTTGTGATTGATGGAAATTATGAAGAAATTGAAGAAATGCTGGTTGGCGGAAGAGTCGATTTCGGAATTACTTCCATCACGCCGTCTCTTCCCTTCAAAACGATTGTTTTCTTTCGAGAGGATTTGTGCGCTGTTCTTTCCTGCAGCCATCCCCTTGCAGAAAGAGAAACCATTTCCCTGCGCGACCTGGAGTTGGATTCTTTTATCATGCCTGGAGAAGGGCCGAATCATCAGGTAGGGCAGCTCATTCAAAAATATCATTTGAACTATAATATCAACTATTCTGTCTCTGATGACAACCTGACTGTGTCTATGGTCGCGCGAAATCTGGGAGTCAGTATTCTTCCTGAAATGTCATTTAAGGATTATCTGAATCTTCCGATTATTTCCAAAAAAATCATAGAAGAGCCTTTCCGAGAGCTTGGAATCATTTACAATGACCTCAATTCCATTTCTCCGATCAGTAAGACCTTTATCAAGTTTACACAGAATTATATGGAGGTGATGAAGCATGGATGACATGATGCATTATTACAAAACTCTGGTTCCATTTCTGGGAACCGCGCTTGGGGAACATTGCGAGGTTGCTCTTTTAGACTGCCGGATCCAGAAGATCGTTGCAATCACGAACGGGCATATCAGCGGGCGCGGTATCGGCGCGCCTATGACAGATCTGGCGGAACGGATGATCAAAAATGAAGAATGGAAATCCAGGGATTTTATTGCAAATTATTCCGGGTACACGGCGGATCAAAAGCTGCTGAAATCTTCCACTTATTTCATCAAATCCGAAAGCACACTGTTCGGCATGCTCTGTATCAATATGGACACCTCTTGTTTTCAGCTGATCAGCGATACGGCTCTTCTGTTGGGCGGACTTGTCCGCAGCAGCGCCAGGCTGGAGGGAAACGGAAATACGAACAGCGAGACCTTTCAGGACAACGTGACAAAGACGATCAATCAGGTTCTCCACAGCCTGTATCAGGAAAGGATTCCAGAGCATTTTACAAGGGATGACCGTATTTTGATCCTTTCCATGCTTCAGGAGAAAAAACTGTTTTTAGTAAAGGGCGCCGTCCACCGTATCGCTGATGTCCTCAGCTGCAGCGTGCCTACCATATATCGGGAACTGGCTCTTCTCAAGGAAAAATAAAGCCTCTGTTTATCAGCTCGTAAACTCAGAAAAAATCCTGTATCTCCTGATTCTGATATGATATAAAATATCTTAAGAAGATACGAATATGATTTTTAAAATCTGATATTTGGGACGAGAATAACATACAATAGCTTACGAGGTGATAAACAAGATGTATGAAGATTTTTTTGCCGATCGGATGGCCTCACTGCGAATGAAAAGGAGTGTGTCTGCACGTGAAATGAGCCTTACCATCGGTCAGAACGAAAGCTATATCAATCGCATTGAGAATAAGCAAACCTTTCCATCTATGCAGGCTTTCTTTTACATATGTGAATATTTTCAAATCACTCCAAAAGACTTTTTTAACTCTGATAATCCAAATCCTGCCAAGATCAACGACATCATCAATATACTTTATACGCTGGATGATGAACAGCTTGAAATTATATTCAATGTCGCAAAAGGCCTGTCCCACGGAAAGGAGGAGCATGTAAAATAATCAATCCTGAAAGCACATGCCTGTATCCGGGAAACCTGCCGCCTGCAGGTTTTCCGGATTATTTGGCGTGCAGATTTTTCTTCAAGATCCGCGGCCCGGACGGCAGTTTATATTTCCTGAGTCCCGGCAATGTCTGCAGGAACCGCAAATTCCATTTTTGTATCTTTTTTCACGGTATCTCCCATCAGGTCTTCGATATATTGAAAATATCCGTTATTCCCCCTTGCCTTCGTCCACAATTCGATGGATTTTTCCAGACGCAGCAGACACTTGACCGGTTCCTCATAATAGGCCTCCATGGCTTCCCCGGAATCAAGATCACTGCCCTCCAAAGCCTCCCTGATCTCCGGATTCGTAAATGGATCGAAACTCATCAGAAGGCCATGGGCCAATGCCTGATTTTCTTCTGACAAAAACGCGCCCAGATCGTAATTGATCTCTCTCAGGTAGCCGTCGATGGTCAGAAGGCAGATATGGATCGCCTCAACGGTGCGCCTGCCATCTCTCTTTTCTTCTTCACGGTGAAGCTTTAACAGGTTTGACTCCATGCAGAACAGAGAAATGGAATGTTCCTCTTCCTCTCCCTTTTTGATCGAACCGAATTTCTGCGCCATCCTGCCGCTGATCCTGTCAAAGTCATATCTCTTTATCTTTTTTTCCATTGCTGTGCTCCTTCTTTTTATGAAATATTCTCTTTTTTCAATGGTTGTTTTTTCAACAGACAGTGTAACATTTTCCGGGGCATCAATCAAGAGATTTTATCAGCAGATTTGACAGTTACATGTCACTCCCTGACCAATCACCACGCTGATTGGTCAGGAGGATACACATAAAAGCTGGTATTCAGGCCGTCCATTGCCGCAGACAATTTAAAATGACGGCCTGAGTTACTGTGCACGCCTGGTCAAGGTGTGACCAGTAACATTTGACAATCTATCAGGGATGCTATATGATGGTAACGAAAAACAGAGCAGACGGTTCATTGCGCTGATGCACAGGCCACTGGTACAGCATTGCGTAGTTAATGGTAAAAAATGTACCTGAGTGAACGGAAAGGAATGATTAAACTTATGAAATTAACAGTGGAACTAAAAGAAAACAGTTATCCGATCTATATTGAAAATGGTATTTTAAAACATGCAGTAAGCTATATTTCCCAGGTTTTCAGCGGCCGGCGGGTCATGATCATTTCCGATGACCAGGTCTATCCGCTATACGGCGAAGCCTTGAAGGGCACGCTCTCTTCCTTCGAGTGCCACACCCTGATCCTTCCCCACGGGGAGCAGACCAAGAACTTCCAGACGCTGCCCCGGGTCTATTCGGCCCTTCTGGAGGCGAAAATCTCCCGCAGCGATCTGGTCATTGCCCTGGGCGGCGGGGTCATCGGCGACCTTGCCGGATTTGCGGCTGCCACATTCCTTCGGGGCGTCAGGCTGGTGCAGATCCCTACTTCCCTGCTGGCGCAGGTGGACTCCTCCGTGGGCGGAAAGACAGCCGTGGATCTTCCCCAAGGGAAAAATCTGGTGGGCGCGTTCTATCATCCGAAGCTGGTACTCATCGACCCGGATGTGCTGAACACCCTGCCGGAGCGTTTTATCCACGACGGCATGGGGGAGGTGATCAAATACGGCTGCATCAAGGATTCCTCTTTGTTCGAGACTCTGAAAAAGCACCGCTCCTTTGAAAGCCTGAAGAGCGAGCTTGCGTCTGTTATCTGCCGCTGTGTAGATATCAAGCGGATGGTCGTAGAAAAGGACCAGTTTGATACCGGAGAACGGATGCTGCTGAATTTCGGACACACCCTTGCCCATACAATTGAACAGTATTTTCACTATGGCCGGGAGAGCCACGGCGAGGCTGTTGCCATCGGCATGTACCAGATCACCCGGCTTGCCGAAGAAAAAGGGCTGACTCCTGCCGGGTGCGGGGACTCCATCCGGGAGGTGCTGGAAGCTTACGGGCTGCCCTGTGCGTGCAATGTTGCGCTCCCCGAGCTGACGGCAGCCATTGGATTCGACAAGAAGAATCTGAACAATCATCTGAATGTAGTCCTGCTTCATGAGATTGGGGACAGCTATGTGTATCCGACAGATGCGGGATTTTTTGACGGAGACTTTTCTGTATAGGTAATCTCCTGCATCCGCAAGAAAGACAGGAGGCTCTCTAGGGCCTCCTGCCGCACAGGTGGAAATTTTTTCATAGAAAATGGGCTGTTAGAAAAGCCAAACCGCTTATTCTTCAAAATCGTTCCCCTGATACCGCTCCGATAACATATGCATGGTATCCTTTGTCTCCTCATACAGCTTCCCATATATCTTTTTCAGCGGCTGGTATACTCGATGTGTCTCCGCGTCCGGTATGAAGGTCTGTCCGCTCTTGATATAGTTTTCCAGATCGCCGTAGTCTTTGATATGGCCCGTGCCGATGGCTGCGATCATGGCATCCCCGTAAGACGCGCCGATTGTGACTTCCGCCGTTTTTACGGTTTTTCCCGTGATATCCGCAATGATCTGAAGCCAGGTCGGATTCTTGGTTCCGCCGCCTGCACACAGGAAATTCCGGATCTCAAGCCCGTGCTCTTCCATGATGTCGATATGCTGCGCAATGGAATATCCGACTCCTTCCAAAGCCGCACGGTTGATGTGGTCTCTCGTGTGATGAAGCAGAGGCCCAAAAATCATTCCCCTTGCCTGAGAGTCATTGATCGGAGTTCGCTCACCTGCAAAATACGGAAGTACCATGATCCCATCTGATCCCGCTGGAATCCCAGCCGCTTTTTTTGCCATCATCGCATATGCATTTTCCCCTGTTTCCGCTTCATTTACATCGGAATACATCGTATCACGGATCCATTTTGTAAGGGAGCCCGCCGCATTGGTTCCCCCGTCTACACAGAATGTCCCCGGAATCAGAAAATCCTCCGACCAGATCCGATTGTCTTCTACCAGTCTGTCAGAGCAATACATAATATAGCAGGTAGACCCGATCTGCACCATCAGATCTCCCGGCTTCAGTACTCCGGTACTGATGGCTTCCGCACCTGAGTCATCCGTCCCTGTCACAACCGGCGTTCCTGCCGCAAGCCCGGTTTCCGCCGCCGCCTTCTCCGTAACAAACCCGACGGTTTCGGCTGTTTCACGTCCCTCGGCCAATTGGTCTCCCCGGCAGTACAGTTCCCTTGACAGTTCTTCGTCGATGGACAGATCCTGTCTGTAGCATGGTCCAAAGGAGGAAATTGCAAGGTAGCGGTCGATGACGTATTGATCCGTCAGCTTTGCGGTCAGGTAGGAGGACGCAGTCAGAAATTTGTATGTCTTTGCATAGATTTCCGGCTCGTTATTTTTGATCCAGAGAATCTTAGGCATACAGTCTGAGGAGCACAGCTCGTGTCCCAGAAGCTGCCGGGTCCGTTCTTCCCCGTAATATTCCGTAATCGATTCCATTTCTTTCACGGCACGCGCGTCAATTCCATACAGGATTGCCTTCCGAAGCGGCCTGCAGTTTTCATCCACCGGCACCACATCCGCACTGAGGGCACTGGCTCCGACCCCTTTGATCTCCTCCTTTGCAATGCCGGATTTCTGGATCAACTCTTTTGAAATCCTGCAAAAGTCTCCCCACCATACCGCTTCCGCATCGTGCTCAAAATATCCTGGCTTTGGATTTTCCAAACCATGAGACGCAGATGCGGTCTGTATGATCCGACATTCCCCGTCAATCAAAACTCCCTTGCTCTCGTTGGTTCCTATATCAATACCCATAAAATATTTTTTTTCCATCGTGTTCTCTCCTCTCTCACTGCCCGTAATTGCCGTAATCCATACTTTCCATCCGGATCTGTTCTTCTGTCAGCAGCTTCACGCTTCCGACAGCCCGCGCCGCCAGATAAGTTTTTGCCCCTTCCTCCAGATAAACCACGGTTTCCAGAGCTTCAAACAAGGTCTTTCCAAATCCGATCACTCCGTGATTCCCAAGAATGACAGCCTGGCTCTTTCCGCAGCAGGCAACGGCCTGGATCCCCATCCCCTCATCCGAAGATATGGTAAACGGGGTGACCGGGACATCCCCCTGTGCCGTATCCGCGATCCCTGTCGTACAGGCCGGCAGTTTTTCCTCTACCAGCCCTACCGCCGTCGCATAAGGCTGGTGAGTATGGATCACGGCATTTACTTCCGGCTTTTCCCGGAAGATGTATAGAAGCGCATCCAGGTCTGAGGTTGGCCGCCGCCTTCCTGTTATCACTGTTTTATCCGCACGGATATGCACGATATCTTCCGGCTCCATTGACTCATACAGCATTCCAGAGGGCGTCGCTAAAAACGTTCCGTCTGGAAGACGCACGCTGATATTTCCTCCTGTCAATGTGATCAAACCGTACCGCAGCATTTCCAATGCAGTCCGGATAATCTCCCTTTTTTCCTCTTCATACATCTTCAATCCCTCTCCATCTCTCTTTTTAAAAAAGCAATCGCTTCCGTAAGAACGTTTTCATATTCCGGGTTCGTCTGGTTCCAAAGCTCTACCACCAGTGGGCCATGAAACCGGATTTCTTTCAGGACTTGAAAAATCCCGTCAAAGTCCAGCTTTCCCTGCCCGAATGGAAGATACACATCATCCGGCGCTTCCCTTACATGGACTGCCGTTATATGTCCTTTTCCTTTACGAAGTTCCTCCTGTACCCGGCATCCTGTCATATACAGGTTGGCAACATCCGGATATACGCTCAGCCATGGGGAATCAATCCAGCGGACCAGCTCCATGGCCTTCTCAACGGATGTCACATATTTTTCCACGTTTTCAACAGACAGCATAATTCCGGCCCCGGCTGCCATATCCACACTTTTCTGTAAATTTTCGTCAAACCGCTTTGCCGTATCCTCCGTATGAGGTTCATAAAAAACGTCATATCCGGCCATCTGGATCACGGGAATCCCCAGGTCATATGCCAGTCCGATCGCCTGCTTCATCATCACCATTGCCCTTTTTTCAATCTCCGGATCCGCACTCCCCATCGGATATTTTCGATGCCCGCTGAAGCAGATGGAAAAGAGCCGGATCCCGGCATGAGAAGCCGCCCGAAGCACCCGGTTCCTTTTATCTTTATTCCACTCCAGACGGGACATACGCATGTCACTCTCGTCCACACTGATCTCGAACAGATCAAATCCGAGCCTAGAAGCGTTGTCAAGCATCCATTCCAGTTTCTTCACATACAAAGCCTTTTCATAGATTCCAATCGGATATACTGACATCAGACCTCCCCCGCGGAAAATACCGCCCTTCCCATGATCGCCGCGTCTACCCCCAGCTCCTCCAGTTCCTGAAGCATCTCCATTTTGATTCCGCCGTCCGTCCAGATCTCTGCGGACGTGCCTTCCAAAATCCTTTTCAGCTGCCTGATCTTGGCATAGGTATACGGCTTGAATGCAAGCCTGGGATCCCCAGCTTCCCCTGTCTGCAGCAGCACATAGTCAATCATTGTCGCATAGGGGATCACGTCATCCGCCCTCGTCTTATAATTCAATGCTATCCCTGCTTTTCCACGTCTTCTATGGATCAGCTCAATACATTGGGACGGATATTTTGTGGATTCCAGATGAATCGCGATCTTCCGGACTTTGCATTTCATAAGCGGTTCTACATATTTCAGCGGATCTGTTACCATCAAGTGCGCATCCATCTCACAGGATGTCACTTTCGCAAGCTGCTCCACCAATCCCATCCCAAATGTAATATCCGGACTGAAATTTCCATCCTCAATATCCAGATGGACGGCGCCGTACTTCTCTGCCTTTTTGATCTCATCCCCTACGCACAGCAGATTCGCCGATGCAATAGAGGGAATGATCTTTATCATATCTCCCCCTCCCCGCCATAAAAGAAATCCAATGCCTTCAATGCTCTTTCAAATCTTTCGTACTTTTTACGGTAAATCTCTTTTCTTTCCCCATCCGGCCGGTAAACCTTCCTGATGTTCACCATCGCTTTCGACGCCTCTTCGAGTCCCTTATATTTTCCTGCCGCAATGGCGGCGCACATGGCAGCGCCCAGCGCGCCCGGTTCCAAAGCTTCGGATACCTCTACCGGAATCTGCAGCATATCCGCAGCCATTTGGGCCCACACCTCTGACCTTGCGATCCCGCCGGATAATTTAACTCTGGAAAAAGTCCTCCCGCATGCTTTCAGCCTTTTGATATGCAGCAGAGCCGAAAAGAGCACGCCTTCATAAACCGCGCGAAGCATATGCTCTCTTTTATTCACACTTTTCAGATTGAAAAATGCCGCCTCCGCGTCCGGATTGGTGGACGACGCATACAAGTAGGGAATAAAGATCACGTCACTGTCTTCCGGCCGGACGCTGTCAACCGCCCGATTGCACTCTTCATAAATCGCAGCCCTGTCCGAAGCAGTTCTGCCGGCTTCCAGAAAATTTTCCACAAACCACTCGAAATTGCTTGCGGATGTGGGGCTTGATTCTTCCATAATAAAATAATCCGGGTGGAAGGATCTTGCAATGGAATTGGCGCCTTCGATCAGTTCCTTTGTCAGCACTTCATTGATGGACCAGGTTCCCGCCACCATACACAGTGTATCATCATCCAGAATCCCGCTCCCCAGCGCACACGCATTGACATCATAGCAGGAGCCTGCCACCGGAGTTCCTTCCACCAACCCGGTAACCGCCGCCGCTTCTTTCGTTACCCTCCCGGAAATTTCAAAAATGCCGGTATGCTCCGGCATCAGGGATTGATACGCTTCCAGTCCCAATGCCTTAAAAATCCTTTCATCAAATGTGTTGCTGTGGATGTCCATAAGGCCGCTGCAGGTAGCTTCCGTCAGTTCATAGCATCTTCTTCCGGTTAATTTCATTCGAATATAGTCCTTTATGGAAAAAACCGATGCCGCCTGATCCAATACATCCGGTTTATTTTCTTTCATCCACACCATGAGAACGGCAGTCTGCGCCTCCCAGAATTCCTGATATGTAAAGGGATAGATCTGTCCCTCAACGCCTTCCTCCCTCAGTCTCTGGCAAAGCGCTCCTGCCCTGCTGTCACTGGACACGATGGCAGGATACACGGGTTCGCCGTCGGCATCTACCAGGCAGATTCCGTTCCCATATCCTGTAATTCCTATTCCCACGATATCTTTTGCGGAAATTCCGGCCTTTTTGATCACTTTTCGAATCAGTCCGGCATTGCATTCCCAAATGGTCTGCATGTCTCTTTCTACCCATCCCTTATGAGGCTCCGATACCGGAACCCGCTCTCCCGCAGATGCAATCTCCTCCCCATGGAGATGAAAGATCACACATTTTGTATTGGTTCCGCCGTTATCGATTCCCATTACATATTGTCCCATTTCTCCTCCTCTCTATATCCACCAATATTTTATTTAATAATACCATTAAACATTATTGTTGTCAATTTATATTTATTATTTAGAATACAACATCTTATTTCTTGATTATACTTGTTTTTTTATTATTTTTCAATTTACTGGTTGCCTTTTTGTCTTATAAATGGTATTATTTTAATATGAATTGGTTGATATGGTATTATTAAAACTATATGTCAACTTCTCTTTTTTGATTCACATCATTTCATTTTCAGGAGGTAACTGTTATGTCATGGAGAAAAAAAATGTTTGGTTATGAAAAACCTGTGATCGCATTACTGCACTTGAATGCTTTTCCCGGAGATCCTTTATTTAAAAAAGGAGACAGCATGAAAAAAGCAGTGGAAGACGCAAGAAAAGATCTGCACGCACTGCAGGACGGCGGTGTAGACGGAATTCTTTTTTCCAATGAATTCAGCCTTCCTTACCAGACCCATGTGGACTTTATCGCGCCGGCAGCCATGGCCCGTATCATCGGTGAGCTGATGCCGGAGATCCGAGTGCCTTTTGGCATCGACTGTGAATCCGATCCTATGGCGGCAGTGGACCTTGCCGCAGCCGTAGACGCCAATTTCATCCGCGGCCTGTTTACAGGGGCCTATGTCGGGGACGGCGGTTTTACGGTTCCGGATGTGGCAGCCGTACTGCGCAGAAAAAAGGCCCTGGGGCTGGATGACTGCAGGCTTCTTTACTTTTTAAACAATGAATCGGATGAGTATGTGGCGCCAAGAGATGTGATCTCCATCGCAAAATCCATACTTTTCTGCGCAAGGCCGGACGCTTACTGCCTCATGGGATTCCATGCCGGGCAAGAAGCAGATTCCAATTCCATCATGGAGATCCGCAGGGCTGTACCGGATGTCCCGGTGTTCTCCGGAACCGGCTGCAAGGCACATAATATCATCCAAAAACTGGAAGCCTCGGACGGGGCATGTGTGGGGACTACGTTTAAGGTGGACGGAAAGTTTGATAATCACATTGACCCGGAACGTGTCAAAGAGTTCATGGCGCAGGTTGCCGTTTTCCGCAGAGAGCATCCGGACATCGCATAATACAGAGCTATATTAAAAAGGTGTGCGTCCTGACGCACACCCGCACTCTTTATAGAAGAAACAAGCGCTGCAGAACAGGTGGTCTTCCTGTTTTGCAGCGCTCTCATGATCTTTTATTCTATAAACAATTCTCTTTGCCGTTTTATTCATTTTAGTCGAAAGCTTACATCAATCGACAGCTTCTGGTGATTGATCACGCTCTTCGTATACTCTACGGCTCTCTGGTACTGATCATACGTCCTGTCATCCGTGACAAAAGCAATTCCGTTTTCTTCTATTTTCAAGATCGCCGCTTCCGGGTTGGATATCTCCGCAAAAGTAAATTTTTCATCGATTCTGCGGACCTCGATCCCGTTCTGCTTTAACACGCCATACAGAGAATGCATTTCAAAATCCACGGTCTCGATCTCCGGCACCAGTGAGGAAACCACATAGGAATCCATCAATGCGATCGGTTCTCCATTCCCGGATCTCAGCCGAAGTATTCGGAAAATCTCGGTATCCTCCTCCACCTCCAGAAGAGCCGCATATTTTCTCCCCGCTTTTCTGGATTCCGTATACAGAACCCTGGTGGAAGGCTCCATCCCGCTGCTCAGGATCATCTGCTCCAAGTCGTCCAGCATCTCAACCTGATACGGGATCTGCGGCTTTGCGATATACGTTCCCTTTCCCTGCATGCAGTTCAGGATTCCCTCTTCGCTCAGAAGGGCAATCGCCTTCCGAAGCGTCTTTCTGTCCACGCCGTAGTTTTCCGCCATCTGCCTCTCTGCGGGAAGCCTGCTTCCATAGGGGATCTCCCCGCTCTTGATCTTGCTGCGGATATCCTCGCTGATCCGCACATACAAAGGTTCATTCATCATTCTTCCCCGCCCTCTTCAGCCGTCAGCTCTGCGATGTATTGGATCCGATCCACGCTGGACACGGATATCAGATATTCCACAGGAGTCTTCTCCTGATAGAGCAGATGCTTTTCTACCGCAACGGGCGCGTTTTCTTTGATTCCAAGCCATTCGCTTTCTTCAAAATCCGCCTTTCCGATACTGATATGGATGTCCTTTTTCGTCAGGCTGCCTTTCAGCTCCTTATTATAGAAGGAATACATGGTCTTTTCCTCCAGCTGTCCAAAATCAACAGCCTTTAAATAAAAAACCGGAATGTATGAGGTTTCGATCGAAATCCTGGCCTGATCCGCCATCCGGATCCTTTTGATCTGATATACCTCGCTTCTTGGCTGCAATTTCAATTTAATATTTACACTTCCGCCCGCAATCTGCTTTTGGATCCCGATCAGCTTGTACGCATCCTGGGGCGCCGCTTCGATTTCCATTAAGTTTCTGACGATCCGCTCTTCCGCAAGATATGTGCCCTTTCCCTGGGTATTCGTCAGCCTTCCTGCCTCGCACAGCTTTTTTACCGCCTGCCGCAGTGTCACGCGGCTGACGCACAGCTGCTCACAAAATTCCCTCTCCGGGGGCAGCCTGTCCCCGGGGCCTAATCGGTTTTCATAAATGTAATCCTCTATTTTCTCTACCAGTCTGGAATTCACCAGATTCGCATATTTACTAATTCTAACTCGCCTGCCTTCTGTATGTCATAATGGTTTGCTGTTTTATCCATCATAACATAAATCTTCCGGACATCCAACAAAAGTTTTCCATCTGTACGGTTGGATGCTCTTTGAGCATCCAACCCACCTCATTCATTCGTAAAATCCGTGGTTACAGTTCGCAGACCGTGAACTGTAACCAGCCATGCGTCACGGTCAGATCAGCTTATAATGCCTTAATCCATGAAATACCCCTTCTTCCTCCAGAGTGCCTGTTACATATGCGGCCTTTTCTTTCACGGATTCCACAGCCTGCCCCATTGCAATCCCCGCATCCACGGCCTGGAACATCGGGATATCGTTCTGGCTGTCCCCGATCGCATAGGATACCAGGCCTTGATATTCCGGACGATCCAGTACCTCACGGATCGCATTGGCCTTATCCACTCCCCGGATCTGTGTCTGGGAGGTATATGCATTGTACTCAATGACCTCCGAATGCTTTTCCAGCACCTTCCTGCAGTCCTCATATTCCGCCCTGTCCGCATATTCCGAATCAATACTTGCGATCTCCGCGCATACTCCGTTTTGGAACAGATCTTCTACTTTCCATATTACGCCCGTTTCCCTCTCCACCGGCTTCATATAGCCGGTCCGAAGCACTTCCTCCGCGCCCAGGAGCAACGCCGCGATCTTATGCTCAAGCAGAACCCTCACACTCTCCAGCAGCTCCTCCTCCGAAAGAGCCACATGGCGTACTTTCTTCCCGCGGATCTGAATTTCCGCCCCCATGCAGCTGATCACACCCTCGAATCCCAGCTCATGGATCTCCTTCGGAATATCCGGATTTCCACGGCCGGTACACAAAAACGCGACATGCCCATTCTCATGCAGCTTTGCAAATGCCTCCCGCACCTTCCCGGTAGGAACCGCTTCATATTCACACAGTGTTCCGTCAATGTCAAAAAAAATGATTGCTTTTTCCTTTTTCTCCATATTCCCTTTCCTTCCATACGTAAAAAGATGCTTTCCGACAAGCTTCCACATCACCTGAGTCTATAGAAGCGAAAGGACATCTACAATCGTTTTTTGCAGATGCCCTTACACTCACGAAAGCTGCGTTGACAGCTTGATCCTGCTGCTGTTTGTATATGTCCTGGTGTACTCTATAACCTTCTGGTCCTGATCCCTGGTAATATCCGAAACTGAAAAGACAGACTCTCCTTCCTGGATTCCCAGATATTTTGCCTCGACCGCAGAAACCTCCACGGCATCAATCCGCTCCTCCACAAAAGCAGGCACGTGTCCGTGCTTGGTATACATATCATATAAGGAATACACTTCAAAATCGATATTTGCAAAATCAGGAATGATCCCTTGCTTGACATATGTGATCTCCAATGCCAGCGGTTCTCCCTTGGCAAAACGCTGGCGTATCATCTTCCATACAGGCTCCGCCCGGCCGATCTCCATCATCTTTCCCAGCCGGTAACCGGCCTGCTCTTCCGATACGGAGATGACCTTTGCGGTGCTCTCAATCCCCTGCTGTTCCAAAAGCCCTCCGAATCCGCTGATCTTCCGCATGGAGTAATTGATATCTGGGCTGTTCACAAACGTTCCCTTCCCTTTGATCCGGGTCAGCAATCCCTCTTCTACCAGGATATTCAATGCTTTTCTGATGGTCTTCCTGTCCATCTCATAAGTCGTTTCCAGTTCTCTCTCCGGCGGAAACATCTCCCCATATTGATATTCATTGTTCAATATCATATTCCTGATCTCGTCGCTCAGCTGTATGTATCGTGGTTTCTTCATGCCTATCTCCTCAATCCTCGGAAACATCTCCGCCTGTACGGTTGGAAATATTTTACCATAGATTGATTTGGATTTCAAAGAATTTTCCTACATTTCCACACAGTCAACCGTCCTCAGCCAATCCACTGCTTTCGCGACTGCCGCATCCGGATTGTCAAAATACATCTGGTTATTGATTTCCATGGTAATGGATTTCTGATAATCATGCGCCGCAAATGTCCTGAGGTACTCCTTCAAAGGATTCTCACCGTCTCCCGGACAGAGATGCCCTGTGGGGAAGCCGTCCGCCAGATGTGCGTGATGCAGTTTATCCCCGAACATATTATAAAAGTATTCTACATCCTCCCCCGCTGCCGTGGCTGCCACGCAGTCAATACAGGCGGTCAGGGACGGGCAGTTCACGTCCTCAATCATTTTTTTCAGCATCGCCGTGTTATAGCAGAGGTTGGATTCATATTTCTGGAGCTGTTCCATCACCATCTTCACACCGATTTTTTCCGCATATTCACAGAGCTCCCGCATGGATTCGATAGAACGCTGATACGCCGCGTCCGCATCCTCGTCGAACATGCAGTATCCCATCTGCATAAAGTAATAGCCTGCGCCGAACTCTTTCGTGTCCTCCAGATATCTCTTGACGATCTCCATGGAATTTTTGCGTACATAGGGATTGGAGGATGCAATATTGATGGGATACAGACAGATCTGTTCTGCCGTAAATACAGACATCTCCAGCCCTCTGTCTTCCATCATCTGGCGGATATCCGAAACTCGTTTCTGCCGTTTCGCAAGTGGGGTATCGAACGCGCAATAATGCGTCGCGCCGCCCCAGAAATCAATATAGCGCAGTCCGTTGGATGCCAGGGAATCCATTGCGTATTCCAAACTATACTGCTGATACAATACGCTCATTACGCCAAACTGTTCCAATTTTATTTTCTTCATGACCGTTCCTCCTCCATGTGAGACTTCATATACTCTAAGCTACCTGCATGAACCCCATGCGGATCTTCCGCATATTCTTCCATCAGAAGTTCCATCGAAACCGATCCTTCATAGTGATATTTTTCCAATACCGAAATCTGCCCGGCAAGGTTTACATTCCCTTCGCCCCAGGCAAGCTGATCACAGTCCTCTACCGCGTCCGCAAGCTGTACGTGGCCGATCTTATCACCGAAGGCTTCAAAATACGTCTCCAGAGTATCCCCCGCATATCCTAAGATACTCGAATTTACACAAACCTCCAGATTGTCTGCTCCCACTTCTCTCAGCATCCGTTCCGCTGTCTTGCAGTCTGTCATCAGATCCGATACAAAGGCGGATACCGGAGACATCAGAAGGGTAACCCCATATTCCTCCGCAATTTCGCAGAGCTGTTTTACGGATTCCCTTGCATACATCCACCCTTGTGAATGAGGATGGTCCATAAATGCTTTTCCGGGATAGATCACGACTTTCCTGCAGTCAAACGCATTTGCATTTTCAATATAAAACCGGAGCTGACGGATGCTCTCCTCTCTTAAAAACGAATTGACGGCAGCTATATTGATCGGAAGGAAATTCTGTTCCGGCATGATGACCGGTACCGAGATCCCTGCCGCTTTGATCTGCTCTGCCAGCTCCCGCGTCGGAAATTCCTCCGCCTCAAAGCTGGTAAAATGGGGATGGCACCCGCACAGTTCGATATTCTTAAGCCCGAGCTTTTTTACGGATTCCAGGAAATAGCCGAAGCTCCATCTTCTGTAGTTAAAGTTACTGATCGCAATTCTTTCTAAAATTTTTTCAGACATATTTGTCCTCCTCTCTATTCTCCAATGACTGTCACGGTAACGGTTCTTTCCTGAGGCCCGTCAAATTCCGCAAGATAGACCTCCTGGGCGGATCCCATCAGCACCTTGCCTTCAACGACCGGAAAGCTCGCATGATTCCCGGTCACCATCGCTTTCAGATGCCCGGTCGGATTGCCTGCCATGGCGCCATAGCTGTCCAGGAACCTGGCATGATAGTAAAAGCCATCCTCCGGAAATACCTTTCTAAGCCAGCCCAGAATGTCATCCTCCAGGCATTCCAAGCATTCATTTACCGTGATCCCGGTTGTCGTATGCTTAGTGATCACATGCACGATCCCGTTTTGGATCCCACTTCGCTCCGTGATCCGGCAGACTTCTTTTCCGAGCGGGCGCAGCTCATTATAGGCTTGGGTAATGTATGTAATTTCTTCCATTTTTACCATTTTAAGCACCTCCATTTAGAAACCGCAGCGCATTTTCTCCCAAGATCAGCTCCTTCGTGGATTCCCGTATATCCATCTCCCGAATGGCGCGGATCATACGGAGCATCTCCAACCTGGGTTCGTCAGAGCCGAACATGACCTGATGCCTGAGACTCCTGTCAATCCAATGGGGACCAATATCCACGCCGAGACTTTGCGCATAGAATTCTTTCGGGTTATCAAAGTACAGCATCGCCGTATCCGTATAAATGTTGCGGTATTTCAGCATCAGCATACAGGTCTCCTTTACCCAGGGCCATCCAAAATGCGCCAGGCAGATCCGAAGCTTCGGAAATCTGTATGCTGTTTCTTCAAAACGCAGCGGATGCGCGTATTTGGTCAGGGTTCCAGGTTCCATGGATACTCCGGCATGGAACAGGATGGGCTTGTTATATCTCACACACATCTCATAGATCGGATCCATGGCCTCATCATCCGGATAAAACCTTTGCTTAGAAGGATGCAGCTTCAATCCGGAAAGCCTCTGCTCGGTAAAGGCACGTTCCAGAACTTCCAGCGCATCCTCCCTGTGCGGGTCTACACTGGCAAATCCACAGAACCAGTCCGGATTCTCTTTTACAAGCTCCGCGACCTCTTCATTGGTTCCCACACCTCCCCCCTCCGTTGTTTTCAGATCCAACGGCAGAAGGAACAGTCGGTCGATTTCCGCACACCTGCACAGATTCTTCCACGCTTCTATCTCAATCTCATCCGTTTTGTACAGTCCCATCACATCCTGCCGAAATTTTAATTCCGATTCCGTCAAGGCACCTGTCTGAGCCAAAAATCCCGGATGTACATGCACGTCTATTACCATACTCTCTTACCTCCTGTATATCATCGCAATCGGCAGCCCTAAGCTCCAGCGGTACCTGCTGAGAACAAACCGGAACAGGGTGCGGCGCATCCATCAATCCACCCACGGGCCGAATACCGACACAACGCCTGCCGCCACCTTTGCCCCCTGCTCCTGGCATTTGGGAATATCCCATCCCTTTAGGATGCCGTTCATGAATCCTGCCATATAAGAATCTCCTGCTCCGATGGTATTGACAAGCTCCGCCTCCTGTATTCCGCACTCATAATACGTCTTACCGTCATACGCCACACTGCCCTTGTCTCCGAAGGTTCCCACTGCGATCCTGGCCCCTTTTTCTACCATGTCTTTTAAAAACCGATCGGTTTCTTCCGTACGTTCCTCAAAGGAAAAGAACGGATAATCCACATATGCGATCGTCTGTTCCACCATAGGATCCTGGTATTCCGTCGCGTAATCAAAGCAAATCTTTGCTCCCTTGTCATGGATTTCTTTCAGATGCATATGCGCGTTTCCCCAGAACGCGGAATGAACCAGGTCACAGGAGGCCGCAAAATCAATATCCTCCTTTGTAAACACCACATGCTCCATGACACCTTCCACATAATCAAGGTAGATCCGGTCCAGCCCTTTCAGATCCATATAGGAAATCGCGGTCTTTCCTTCCGCCACCTGAAAATGTGACAGATCAATCCCCTGCTCTTCCAGAGTCTTTCTCATTAATGTTCCGTACTCATCATTTCCTGTCGTACTGATCACAGCCGTGTCGATTCCAAGCTTCTGCATATTTACCGCAAAATCCACCGCATTTCCCGTTGCATAAAAACGGTCCAGCTTTTCATACAGATCAATACAATTATCGCCGATTGCCGCTACTTTCATGGTTCTTTTCTCCTCCTCGCCCTACATATTCTGATATACGATGTTTCCGTTACAGATCGTCATAGATACCTTTGCCTCTTTTAACTCCTCCGGTTCCATTTCAAACAGATTCTGATCGATCACCGCA
Organism: Schaedlerella sp.; assembly: GCF_056796775.1. Lineage (NCBI taxonomy): Bacteria > Bacillati > Bacillota > Clostridia > Lachnospirales > Lachnospiraceae > Schaedlerella > Schaedlerella sp. Next base: position 26,534 of record NZ_JBQIKP010000016.1, on the reverse strand, counting down.
AGATCCGCCAACTTTCCCGGCTCCAGTGTCCCAAGCACGTCTTCTTTAAAGTTTGCGTACTGTCCTTCTCTGGTCCAGGCCTTCAGGATCTGATCGACCGTCAATGCACATTCCCTGTTCACGCCGCCTTCCGGTCTTCCGTCGGGGAAGGTCCGGTTCACGGTCAGATATGCAGATAACGGGATGTCCGGAACGGTCAGCGGAAGGTCCGTACCGCAGACTGCATGGACTCCGTTTTCAAGCATCCTCTGATACGGCCAGTAGTTCCGGATTCCTTTTTCCCCTACACAGTCATAACCATAGAATTCCTCATAGTCTCCGAGGCAGTCCAGGATCTGCACATAGTTGCACGCAGTAATCCCAAGCTCTGCCATCCGCTGTAAGTCCTCCGTCCGCACCATCTCCAGATCGGTGATGATATGTCTGGAATCCCGCGCTCCATTGACCTTGCGGCATTTTTCGAAAATGTCAATGGTCCTTCGCGCCGCGCCGTCTCCTTCTGCGTGCAGGGCGCACCGAAGTCCCAGGGCATCCGCCCTGATCGTCATTTCTTCCAGTGCCTGGTAATCAATCTCCTGTTCCCCATGGCTTCCGGGCAGATTACAATATTCATCGATCACATCCGCATTGTTGGAAGCGATCTCCCCGTCAACCATTACGTTATAGCCCATGAACTGGATGAAGTCCCCGGTAAAAAGCTCCTGGCACTCCTTTGCGTAGGAATAATCCATGTCATACCCTACCGGCTGTGAAACCAGGTTGACCCGGTGCTTCAGATTCCCTTCCTTTTCCATCCGGCTTAAGAGTTTTGTAAATCCGGAATATCGGTCAAATCCGATCTCTTTGATGGAGGTCACTCCCCGGCTGGCCAGAAGATCGCTGAATTTCTCATATTCCTGTAAAATAAATTCCTCCTCTCTCAGATATTCGTCAAAGACCCTCCAGCATACTTCCGCATATACTTCGCGCTCATCGAATCCATATTTTTCCCTTGCTGCCTGATTCATCATGCAGCCGTCCCGGCTTTCCGCAAAACCGATCACCGCCGTATCACCAAAGTTGAGCAGCGCCTCGTCCATATCCTCTTCGCTTTCCAAAACCTCTTCCGGGAGTCCATGCCCAAACACGCTCCTTCCCTTGGGCAGCTGCTTTGCATACTGCGCCAGAATTTCGGCCGCGTCCTTCTTCGAGCCTGCGCCGGAAAGATCGGCCCCAAGATGGGACCATACAAATCCGGTAAAAAACACATGGTTGTCTACGAACCCGGGACAGACGAGCTGGTCTCCCAGCTCATATACGATCGTGTCCTTGCCCCGGAGTTTGAGTGCTTCTTCCTTTGTCGTTACTGCCGTGATTTTATGATCCGTGATCACAACGGCTCCTGATACCGGCCGGTCTTTCATGCCCGTGAAAATATGATTAGATATCAAGATTTTTGATGTATTTTTATCCATTTATCTCATTTTCTCCTTATTTTTCCCTGTTTTTGGGTACAAAAAAAGCGCTGATTAAATCTGCCGGTTTCACAGTTTAAAAAGCGGCTTCTCCATGTCAGTTTTCTTCCCTGTTCAATTTAGAATATAAATCCTGCTGCCAGGTACATGACTGCGGAGATCACAAACGCCGCAATGCTGTATGGCATCATGGAAATGTTATGGTTGTAAAGATCCACCCCGGTGGCCGCCGCATTGCAGAGTCCCGCGTCCGACGCAAAGCTGCAGTTGCTTCCAAACAGACCCGCGCAGAACATGGCCGCAAGGCAGATATACGGGTTTGCTCCTGTTGCCTCCGCCAGGGCGATGATCGCCGGCGCTACCATGATATATAATGTCCAGTTAAAGGTAACCAGAAATTCCGTTGCGCTGAACAGAACGAAGATCAGCACCGGCAATAAGGACGGATTCAGGATCCCTCCCACTGCCCCAACAACAAACTCGGTAAATCCAAGCTCTGATACCATATTGGACATGGTAAATCCTACTACCAGAAGGAAGGTCATCTCCATCATACTGTTAAATCCTTCCACCAAAATACTGAACAGACGGTCTGGCGTGAATACCTTCTGCACCGCAAATAAAACCCCTGTGATAAAAATTGCTGCCGTAAGTCCAATCTGCATATCAAAGTCAAAGTAAATACACAACCCGATCATGGACACAATCGGAACAATGAATGAAACCAGATTGATCCCTTCTCCCGGTTCCACAATTTCCTCCGCCTCATCTTCACTGCCGCCGTCTCTTGGCGGAATGGTCGAACCGCCCGCTTCTACCCGTTCGTAGGCTTTTTTCATTAGTCCGATCTTAGGCATCTTTCCGATACAGAACAAAAATCCGAAAAGCAGGCTCACAAAACAGTAGAACAAAAAGGGCATACATTTCATATATGCGGCAACGCCTCCGCCCGACTCCGCAAATCCGTTTGTCTCCAAAAGAGTTGCTCCAAAGACGACCCAGGAACCGATCGGGATTATGGAGGACGTATGAACAGCGCTGGAGCGGATCACATAAGCAGTTGCCTCCCGCGGGATCCTGTACTGGTCTGTTACCGGCGAAAGCGCCGCGCCTGTTACAAAGGCGCAAAGGTAGTCATCTACGGACAGCAGCCAGCTCATGGCCCAGGTAAGAAGCAGGGCTGCCTTGGAGCTCCTGGCCTTTGTCGCCACTTTTCTCGCAAAATAGGTCGCGGCCCCGCTCATTTTTAACGCAGTGATCAAAACACCCAGAAGCAGGAATACAATGATCAGGTACGCATTATCCGGATTCGTAATCTGCTCCTTCACTTTTTCACACCAGACCGTGAGCAGCTCCCACTTGAACTTAATAAACACGGCTAATACGCTGGCCCACAGGAATCCTTCGATCACCCCTTTGGTCAGGAGGATGAAGAAAAAGATAAACAGCGGAGGCATCATGGACCATGCGCCGTAATCCTCTGCGCCTACCGGCGCAAAAAGCGCCGCTGCCGCCATGCAGGCCAGAAATATCATGTATCCAACTAATTTACGGTTGATCTTCATCTGTCAGTCCTCCATTTCACGGGCATATCCAAACGCGCCCTCTCTCAGGCAGTTCTGTGCGGAAAATTTTGCCGCCGTATGGAATGCCGTATCGATCATCTGATTTGTCAGCGGGTTCTTTTTGGTCCAGCCTTCCTTCAAAAGAGTACATACGAATGAGGTGAAAAAGGAATCCCCGGCACCCATCGTATCCACAGCCTCTACCAGCTCTACGATCCCGGTATAGTACGTTTCACCGTCAAACAGGATCTGTCCATCCGTGCCTTTGGTGGTCAGAATGTATTTTGTTCCCATGTCATATACTTTCTTCTGCAGCACATGGATTTCCTCCTGATCCATTCCTTCGCAGGAAAACAGCGCCATATCAATGTAAGGGCAGATCTGTTCCAGGTAAGGATCCTCCTTAAATTCCGGTTCTACGGAAAAATCAAAGGTTACGAGCCCTTTGAGCTCTTTTAATTTTGCGATCTCACTTTCCACGGCAGCATAGCATCCGCTGTGGACCAGGTCAAATGTATCCAGATAACGCAGATCCTTTTCCGTCAGAAGCGGAGGCGCCGCTTTCGTCTCTCTCAGATCGTCCGCAATAAATACGCGGTCCCCTTCTACCAGGTTCACATCGCACCGTTCCGTAGTTGCCCCGAACTCCCTGCGGCATCCGGTCAGGCCGATCCCCATCTCTTTCATAGAATCTATGATGTGATCCGCTTCCCTGTCATCCGCAAAATTCAGAAGCAATGACGCGTCCAAGCCGCTTTCCTTTGCATATACCGCGAAGTTCACGGCATTTCCCCCCGGAAACATGATCTTCTTATTGACATAACGATCCACCACATTATCCCCATATCCAATAACTTTCATTTTTCTTTCCGTTCCTTTCTTTTCCTGAAATCTTCTTTTTCCTTCTCTGCCTCATATTCCGCTTTTTCATATTCCGCGGCTTTAGTATTCCACAACCTTATAGTATCTCCGGAAGCTCAGGCTGTGCCCTGTCGCATATTCCATATGGGGATTGATACGCCCCAGCGCCGCGCAGATGACAAGCGGCGAAAACATACTTCTGTACTCCTGATCGATTCCCTCCAGCGCATAATCCTTTGTATCATATACGGTTACCTTTTTCGAATAGCTGCCGCAAAAAGCTTCGATCCGGTCTGTTACGGCACGGGACTCATCTTCTCCCTTGATGATGACCACATGTACGTCTTCATCCACCAGCTCCAGTGTTCCATGGAAAAAATCGGATGCTGTCACGGATTTTGTACGGATCCACTGCATTTCCTCCAGTACACACATGGCGTAGCAGTAAACCTCTCCCCATGTATTTCCGCCGGCAGTAAAAATATGATAGTCCTCTTTGTGATACTTCTTCGCAAATTCGCGTCCCTGTACATCTGCCTTACGCTTCACTTCTGTCATTGCCTCCGGAAGCCGCTCCAGGTTCTTGACAAATTTCTGGTAATCCGGAAATTCCCCTCTTTTCTCCAGGTAATACGCAAAAAATAAATACTGTAAGATATAATCCGCGTCTGCCGAGAACGGATCCTTGTGGAGGTAAAGGACAGAATGGTCTACCAGCTTCTCGATCGCCGAATTTTCACTTCCGATCCCGCAGATCGTGGTCGCGCCGATCTCTCTGCAAAGCTTGATGGCAGCAATGATCTCTTTTGTATTTCCTGAATCTGACATAAAAAACACGACCGAGTCTTTGCAAAGATTCCGGTTTCCCGTAGCCAGAAGCTCCGCCGCGTTCTCCGCGTATACCGGCGCGTCTGACATCTTTTTGAACATATGTACAAATGGAAGCATGACTGCCAGCGTGCCGCCGATTCCGACTAAAAACAGATTCTTCTTATCCGGCGTCATCACCTCATCAATGATGTTTTCCACCTGCGGGCGCAGACCCACGATCTTTCTCATCTTTTCCTCATACTCCTTCACAAATGCATCCGTTAAAAAATTCATTTTCCTGATCCTCTCTTTCTTATTCTTGATTTTCTCATTGTATAACTGGTTTTAAAGCTTAAAAAAGGGTACACAAAACACAGCTTTTGAAGAATCCTTCAAAAACAGCTTTTTCCTTATGCAATTGTCCGCATATTCTATGCGGTCACTGCCGGCTGATCATCAATACTGATGGTATAGGAAACTCTTTTGGCATCTACAATCGTCTTTGTATATTCCATCACTTCATCTCCAGAATATGCGATTGCTTTTTCCACAAACACCTGGTCGCCTGGTTCAATGTCCAGATGGCGCGCCTCTTCTTTTGTCGCCTTCGACAGACGCACGGTAATGTCCTGGTTGCTCATATAAATCCCATAGTGGATCTCCAGAACATTGTATAGAGATGCCTTTTCAAATTGGAACTTCTCGAGTCCCCTGCATTTTGCCTCCGCAATATGCGAGGTCTCCAGGAGAAGCTCCTCTCCGTCTACCTCCCGGATCCTTGTCAGCACATGGACGTTGTCTCCTTCAGAAATCTGCAGCGCCTCCGCGGCTTCTTTTCCAGCCGGTTCAATCGTCTGGCTGATCACGCGGCTTCCCGGAGTCTTTCCCTGGGAACGGAAGGCCCCGGAAAAAGAGATCATATCTTTCATATCAATCTTTTCCTTTTCCGGTGACACAAAGCTTCCCTTGCCTTGAACCGTATAGAGAGTGCCTTCTCTGCACATCCGCGCGATCGCATCCCGGATGGTTCCCCGGCTGACCTGCCAGAGCTCGGAAAGCTTTCTCTCAGATGGTAATGGCTCGTAGGCCTTGAGACCGTTCACATCAATGTACTCCTGAATTGCGTCAATGACTCTGTCGGAACGTAAATTATTATACTTTTCCATGCTTGCATCCTTTCTTTTTTGTTCCCCCTATTTGCTTTTTAGCATACCAGTTGCATTTTTGCATGTCAACACTTTTTTCATTTAATATTTCACAAAATCAAATCCCACTTTTTGTCTATTTTTGACAAAATCATATTTTTATATCCATATTTATTGACATATTTTTTCTAAATGGTATATTTAAAATAACTTTTGGTGTACTGTATCGCTTTTTTTATTATATGGTTTTTGCGGTATTTGTTTTTAAATAATTGGGGTATTTTTTCACGAATTGGGGTATTATTCCAGGAATTGGAGGAATCAGGATGGAACAGGGGCTTATTGCGATCATTATTACAATACTGATCATTGTCAGCGCGGTAAAAACAAAAAAATGTGTGGAGTGCATGACTGCCGGCTCGCTGGTCGCTGCCGTATTTGCTTATAAAAGTCATTTTTTAACCGGATGGCACGGCGTACTCCAGAAAACAATGTCGGACAATATCTGGGTCATTCTCGTCTGCCTTCTCTTTGGAGGACTCATTTCTTTATTGACCGCTTCCAAAGGCAGCTTTGGGTTCTCTAAATATCTGTCCAGGCTTTGTACAAACCAGAAGAGAACCCTGCTGGTCACTTATCTTATGGGGATCCTGATCTTTGTAGATGATTATCTGAATGTATTGTCGATCGGAGCCTGTATGAAAAAAATCAGCGATGACAAAAAGATCCCCCGGGAAACCCTGGCATATATGCTGGATTCCACGGGAGCTCCGGTATGCGTCTTGATCCCCATCTCCACATGGGCTGTTTTTTATGCAAACCTGTTCTACGGCCAGGACAGCATCCAGGCATTGAACTGCGCTAGCCCGATCAGCGCCTATATCAAGGCAATTCCATTTTGCTTTTATCCGATCATCACGCTGATCATCGTTTTTCTTTTTTCAATGGGATGGATGCCCAGACTGGGGGCAATGAAGAAAGCGTATCAAAGAGTGGAAAAAACAGGGCAGGTCTTTTCTGAGTACAGCGCGAAATATAACCATAACACGGCTGTCTCAGAGGATGGAAGCGGAAATATATGGAATTTTATGATCCCCATGGGAATCCTGATCCTTTTAGCAGTAGTTACCGGTGATATCCTGACGGCAGTGATCGTCGCGCTGGCCGTATGCTTTCTCTTATATGTCCCCACAAAGACCATGAGCATGGATGAGTATATGAATGATTTGCTTCTGGGTTTCAGTGATATGCTGCCGACCCTGACCATGCTTGTGATCGCCTTCGTCCTGAAAGAAGTGTCATCGGACATGGGCATGGCTGTGTATATCGTGGAACGGGCAGAGCCGTTTCTGATCCCTGCCGCTTTTCCGGCCATGGTATTCCTGCTGGGCGCGCTGCTCGCTTTTACGACCGGATCCGACTGGGGAATGAGTTCCATCATTACCCCCATTGTCTTTCCGCTGGGCGCAACCATCGGGGCCTCCCCGATCCTGATCATGGCTGCCATCATATCCGGCGGGGCCTTTGGCAGCCACGCCTGTTTCTATGCGGATGCAACGCTTCTCGCCGCCCAGAGCTCCGGCATCGACAGCATGGAGCATGCCCTGACCCAGCTGCCCTATGTCATCATTGCCTGCGTTTTGTCCATTGCCGCCTTTTTGGCCGCCGGATTCATCCTGTAGTACAGATGCGGCATTGCCATGCCAATTCAGTTTGAAGAGGTATGATAGCTGATCGCGTACCGGTCGGCCCTGGTGATCGAGATACTTCTTTCCACCGCCTTCCCGTCAGCACAGATCCCCACGGAGGTGACATAGAACGCATTGATATCCGGCTCCGAGCAGAAAATTTCCGCCTCTTCCTTTGTAACCTTTGTGGCGCGGATATTCTGCTGCTGTCTCGTGATATGGATGCCGTATTCTTTGTCCAGCGTCTCATACAGAGAACGATTCCTGTTAAAATCAAACCGCATCAGTCCCGGGCAGCTGGACACCTGAATATAGGAGGATTCAATAGAAACCGGAATATCCTCCAGCAGACGGAGCCTGCGCAGTTCATATACCTTTGCCCCCAGAGGCACTCCCAGCATCTGGGATGTTTTCAGATTTGCCTCCACCTCTGAAAAGCTCAGCACCTTGCTGGAGGTCCGTTTTCCGGATGTATTCCAGGAGGAGGTAAAGGAAATAAACCCGGACGTATTTTCAAAAAACTTTGGCTGTGAGAGAAACGTCCCCTGACCCGGGATCGAATAGATCACGCCTTCTCCCACCATCTGGTTCAGTGCTCTTCGCAGTGTCATCCGGTTTGCCTGCAGCATCTCGGACAGCTTCCTCTCAGAGGGCAGAGCTTCTCCCGCCTTGAGATCATTGCGTATAATATATTCTTCAATCGACTCTCTTAACTCATCACTTACGAGTTGCGTATACCTGCTCATACTTGACATCCGCCCTTCTTTTCTTGTGATACAGAAAGCCTGCCACTGGCAGCCTTTCTGCATACGATGGTATTCAAAACGGCAGGCCTAAGACCTGTCTGCTGACGTTCTGAAGCGTTACTCTCAGATCGTGGAAGCATAAAATACAATCCGGTTCGTATTATCATAAATTTTCGTCCATTCGATGACACGCTTCCGGGCATCATAAGATAACGCGCTGAGCATAAAAACATCTGCCCCGTCTTCCAGGTTCAAAAGATCCGCCTGCGGATTATAAATCTTGACGATTTCCAGCATCTGCTGCTCCTCCACAATATTCAGTCCGTTTTTTTCATATACCTCCCGCAGTGAGTACATGCTGTAATCATAGTCCGCGATATCCGGAAAATATCTCTTCGGCGCCACATTATACTCGATTGCCAGCGGGCAGTCTTCGCTCAGACGAAGCCGGATACATTCAAATACTTCCTCCTCCGGGGGAATGTCAAATATCCGGCTGTATTTGAATTTTGCAGGACGCAGGCCGCTGTAGAGCACCCGGTTCACAATGGAAATTCCCGGCTGCCTGATCGAACCGGAAAATCCTTCCAGTCTCTGCATATCAATAGAAGCCTTCGGGGTGCGGACAAAGGTTCCCTTTCCCTGGGCACGCAGCAAAAGCCCCTCCTCCTCCAGGATAGTAAACGCCTTTCTTACTGTCAGATGGCTGATACCGAATTTCTCCGCCATACTTCTCTCCGATGGTAATTTATCACCGAAAGAATACTCTCCTTCATATATTTTATCACGTAAAGAATCCGCCAATTGCTGATAGAGTGCATAATTCCCCGCCATCATTTCTCCCTCTGTTTCCGAATGCCTGACCTGCGCCACTCAGGTCCATTCATTCTCTTCTGTTAAGAAAAGCACCCCCGCAGGCCTGAAAATCTGCGGGAGTGCCCTTGCTGTATTGAGTATTATATCATCAATTGGACAAATTCTCAATTTTTTTTGCTGTTTCTTTTGCTTCTTCTTCGTTTAAAAGCGCCATCTTATATTTCAAATAAATTTTTGTTGTCATTTTTTCCTTTCCACTCTTCTCCTAGAAAATAAATCCCGCGGCCAGATATGCAATTGCTGCCAATACCCATGCAATGATCATATATGGATATTGTGTCGTATTCTGCTCATAAATATCGATCTTCCCGCAGGATGCGCAGGTCAGCATACCTCCGTCCGAAGAGAACGCCAGCAGATATCCAAATACACCTGTGGATACCAGCGCCGCGATGCTCAGAGGCACATTGGCCCCGCATGTCTGTGCCAGCGCGACTACGATCGGCATTGCGATCAGATAGAGTGTATAGTTAAATGTAACCAGCATTTCTGTCGCTGAAAATACGATGAAGATAATGATCGGAAGCGTCTTTGCTGTGACCAGCCCGCTGACCGCTCCGACTACATAATCCACAAATCCAAGTGAATCCAGTCCATTGCAGAGGATCAGTCCGAATCCCATCATGATGCACATTTCACTCATGTATCCGAATCCGCCGGTCACGACGTCTTTTGCGTCATCTGTATTGAACACGCCTGTAATACAATAGTAAACAAAGGTGATCAGCATTCCCCATGTAATCCCGTAAGCCATATCCCACTCGAAAATATATCCGAAAAAGATGATCGCGCAGATCGGCACCAGGAAATGGGAGAGATTTACTTTCTTTCTGGGCTCCGGAGCCTCTTCGCTTTCTTCCTCAATCGCATTGCCTTCTTCATCATATTTTGTCTCTTTCACTGGACCCGGAGATCCGCCGGACTCCACTCTCTCAAATGCCCTTTTCATCTTTCCAAACTTGGGAAGAATCCCTGCGATCACAAGCCAGCTTACCAGCATTGCCGTAACCGGGAAAAATAAAAAAGGAAGGACCTTTGAAAAATAGTAGCCGTATCCGCTTGTATTTGCAATAATATCCAGATCCCACATTTCCAATACAGCCCCAACGTAGATCGCCCATGCTCCGATCGGAAGCAATGTAGCTGTCGGCGCGGCGGATGCCCGGATAATATATGCCGTCATTTCTCTTGGAACCTTATACGTATCCAGCAGCGGGCTGAACACACTTCCGGTTACGAGCGCGCTCATATAGTCATCAATACACAGAGGCCATAGAACCAGCGACGTCACAAACATCGCGATTTTCTTATTCTTGATCCTTTTTGCGATCCAACGCGCAAAATAGGTTCCCGCGCCGCTGATCTTAAACAGATATGTGATAGAGCCCGCAAGCAGGAACAGGTAGATTACCCACCAGTTGTCCCAATTTGTCACATTTTCAAACATATCGTCTACAAAACCGCCCATAAATCCCCATCGGTAGCGGATAAATACGGTCAAAAGACTGGACCAGAAAAAGCCTTCCAGGATCTTCTTTGTGAGAAGGATAAACGCGAAAATGGAAAGCGGCGGTACCAACGTCCATATCCCATAATTTTCTCCTTCCGCAAGCTGCGGGGCAAAAAGCGCCACCAGAATATAGCACAGGAACATCAGCGCATAACCCAGATATTCTTTTTTACGATCAATTGACCAGTCCTTGATTGCTGTCATAAAAACACCTCCCTCACGTAATCAATTCGCGCAGCAAATTGATTGCCTCCTTGCCCGCCATCCGCAAAGCAGATTTTTAATGCGGGCAATTCCCGTATCGCTTTTTCATACAATATTTTTCCCTTGCTCAAGACCTACATTTTGAAGCGCTGTCCGGATAGCCCGGATGGCTTTCAGATTGTAGAGGATCGGATCTGTCCTGTATTCATCAAAAAGCTCTACGGAGCAGTAGCCGTCATATCCATAAGAGTCGATCATCGTAAGGACCTCCTCCACAGGCAGCTCACCATCCCCCAAGATCAGATGATCCTCAATGTCTTTCTTGCAGTCCACCAGGTGAATGTGCACCAGTTCTTTTCCCAGTTTATCAAAATACTGGGAAGCCGGTTCTCCCACCGTAAGAGGCGCTGCCAGATCCAGCATTGCTTTTACCTTCGGTGAATGGATCTCTTTCATTGCCCGGACTACGTCATCGGATCGGATCAGAATATTCCCTTCCCATGGAGTCACGGTTTCCAGGATCATGGTCACGCCGTCGATGGATTCCGAGTAATCTGCCAGTTCCTTTACATATTTGATAAACTGTGCCCAGTCCTCATCCGTTGAATATTCATAGCTGGCCTGAAGGGCGGCCATGACCATATAGGGACAGTGGATCGCCTTGCACAGATCAATACACTGCTTAAAATATTCCATGCTTTCATCAATCCACCTCTGGTCTCTCCAGAGCAGATTGGCCATATCCGGCTCGAAGGAAACAATCGGAAGGTGATATTTTTCGGAAAGAAGGTTGATCTTTTCAATGTCCTCCGGACGCATATCCGGCGCGTAAGCGTGGGGCCTTCCTCCCCAGATCTCCATACCGTCATAACCGAATTTGGAAGCGATCTCAAAAGATTTTTCAATCGGATATCTATGCATGCTTGCAGTAAAAAAAGAAATTTTCATATATGTTATTCTCCTTCCTGACTCCTTAAAGCGTTCCTTTGCCGCCCCACTCCAGTACCTCCTTCATCTCATCCAGCCAGAGATATTTGCCGAGGCATCCTTCCGTTCCTTCTTTTTGTACGAGCCATGCGCAATACTGATTTGCGTACTCCAGCGCTTCCTGAATCTTCTTTCCCCAGACCAGATTCTGCACGACCACTGCCAGAAACGCGTCTCCTGCCCCGGATTCATCTACAAGCTTTACTGGGATCCCCAGGACTTTGCCGGAGCCTCGTTCTCCCCATGCACAGGCGCCGTCTCCGCCCAGTGTTATGATCGTATTTTTTACTTTGTATTTCTCACATAATAATTTTGCAGTCTCCAGCCAGTCCTCTGTTTCTTCCGCGCCGGACAACAGAGCCGCCTCTGTTTCATTGACGCACATGGTATCCACATATGGAATCTCCGGGAGCTCCTCCGCGGATTCAATGGGGCTTGGATTCAGAAATACCTTCATCCCGAGCCTCTGCCCGGTCTCCGCGCTTTTCAATGCCACATCAATGGGAATCTCAAAACCAGTGATCAGATATTCCGCGCCCTGGAGCGCTTCCACATGGGGAATCGCCTCCTCCATGGTCAGGTCGCTTCCGGGCGAATCAAAATTGATGATCATATTTTCCCCGGACTCTGCCAGAAGAATGAGCCCCAAGCTTGTCTGGATCCCTTCCTGAAGCCAGAAATGCTCCGTATTGACTCCAGAGGCTTTCAGCCAGCTTTCATTGAGAGTGCCGCCTTCATCCTTTCCCGCTTTCCCGATGTAAGCCACATCTCCGCCCAGCCTGCCGATTACGATCGCATTGTTCACGCCTTTGCCAGAGTCCTGCGCATAACGCAGATTCTTGGGGATTGCGGTCTCCCCCTTTCTTGGGATCCGCGCCACATCACAATACTGACCGATCCCGTTTCCATTGATACAAACTATTTTTGGAATATGTCCCATATCCTTCCTCCATCACTGCCTTTTGGCAATGCCGAAATCTTCTACCATCTGATCAAATCTTCTCAGCTCTTCCTCCGGAATGTAAAGCATATCCTCCGGATGCCTGGTTCCCTTTACAGGAATGCCTGCCGTATATTTCATCGCATAGATATATGCCGCCGAATCCGGGAACTGCTGCATAAAGGAACGCAGCTTCAATACAATTCTCTGTGACTGCCATGCTTTTTCATACTCTCCAGCCTTAAAATAATCATAAATGTCTTTCATCTGATCCAGGAACGGAACGCTCAGGAAGCTGACTGACGCGGATGCCCCCATCGCCATATGTGTAAATAATGTCGCGTCTGATCCGGAAATAATGCTGAAATCCTCTTTCAGGTCGTCCAGCGCGTCAATGCACTGATTCAAATGAATGATATCTCTGGTTGCATCCTTGTATCCTCTGAAATTCGGATATTCATGGGCAAGGTGTCCCAGCATCTCCGGTGTCACAAGCTCGTCCATTTCCCGGCAGTTGAATACGATCATCGGAATATCCGTCGCCGCAAGCTGGTCTGCCAGATATTGATGCGCGGCCTCCTGCGTCATGGTATAGAACGGCGGCAGAGATATGGACATTGCCTTCACATCCAGCTTCTCATATTCCCTGACAAGCCACATTGCGTCCCGCAGGCAGGTCGCCAGCACCACTGCGACTACCATGCAGTCTGTTCCCTTTACTGCTTCCTGCGCACATTTTACGATTTCAATCCGCTCTTCCAGGGAAAGAGAATAGGTCTCATCCCCAAATCCATTGACGAAAAGTCCGGAAGCGCCTCTTTGCGCAAGATTTCTGAATATCTGTGCAGTTGTCTCAAAATCAATTGTCTGGTCCTCATTGTATGAAATCATTGGTTCGGAAATAATTCCGTTAAAATATTTCGCCATTTTCTTCTCCATTCTGCCATGATTCATAACTGGCTTTTCTCATATATCATTTAAAAAACAAGGTCTTCTCTTCCAAGCTCCCGGAAGATTTCCGGTATTTCTTTTTTCCATGGATAAAATTCCAGAGAACCGGATTTTGTTACCGTATACGCGGCATAGACATTGGCCCATTCCATTGCCTCTTTCAAGGTCTTTTTACAGCTCAGGCAATAGGTCACGGCCGCGAGAAATCCGTCCCCCGCGCCTGTCTCATCCACCATATTTACTTTTACAGGCGGACAGATCCAGGCATCGTCCGCTGTAATCCCCGCAGAGCCAAAAGCCCCTAGTGTCATGACGACTGCTTTGCATTGATACTGCTCCAGAAGCTTCCTGCCGAGTGCTTCCCAGCCAATGTTTTCATCTGGATCTGTTCCTGACAATTCATAGGATTCTCCTTCGTTTACACACAGGACATCCACATAGGGCATCTCCGGAAGCTTTAATCCATCTCTCAGCGGGCTTGGATTCAGAAGGGTGAACATCCCAAGCTCTTTCCCTGTCTTGCACGCCGTCAGGCCGGATTCCACGGACTGGGCAAATCCGGATGCCAGATATTTCGCGCCTTTGAGTTTCCTAATCACACGGTCCACCTCATCCGGCTGGATCGCGTGAAGGTCATCATCAAAATCAAGCAGAAGATTTTCCCCGTTTTCCGCAATGACGCAAAGTCCCAGGCAGGATTCGATAGAAGGGTCCAGCCAATAGTAGGAAGTATCTACATTCGAGTCTCCAAGCCATTGGAATCCAAGCTCTCCGCACTGGTCCGCACCGCATTTGGCGACGAATGCCACGCTACCTCCCAGACGGCCGATCGCGCAAGCGACATTTGTGCCCTTTCCCGCATCCATGGCCGCTCTTCTGTTATAGGCTGTACAGGTTTCTCCGGGCTTTGGAATCCGTTTTACATCACAGTATTCCCCGAGTCCATGTCCGTTTACAACAACGATTTCTGGTATTTTACTCATCTTACTCCTCCCAATCTATTTGCCGTCCTCCGCATAAATCTCATCTGTCAGCGGGGGCTGTGTGGTATTCGTATCTGCCAGGACGATCACTTTCGGAACATATTTCGGAAAAAGGGTTGCCGGATATTCTACCGTAGGTTCACTGAACATCAATACTCTGACCGAGGTCTGCTTCCAGCTTCCGGTTGTTACCATGAACACCGCTTTCTTTGCCGACAGCATAGACTTAAAGCCGATTGTAACCGCCATTGGCGGAACGATCTGTACAAACCCTCCGATATCCCGCTCGCTCAGGGAAATCAGCGTGTCCGCATTCAGATGTACGATCCTGGTCTTTGAATTTGCATATTCTTCTACTGTAATATCGTAATAAGAGGAATCGGGTGCTTCACAGAAAGCGACAAGTCCTCTGTATCCCAGACCTCCGTATACTGTATCTACCCCTCCAAGTTCTTCAATTTTCTTATCGATCGCGTCAATGTCATAAATACTCGGGAAAAATCTGTTTTCTTCCGGTATGTTCAGTTCCTCATCGATCAGTCCATAAAAACCATTTATCATGTTTGCTTTCAGGCTGTAATAATTGTCTATTTCTGGAAATGGCCTCCCCTGCCAGTCCAGAAAGTCGTCCATGTGAAATACATACACATTTTTCAGGCTGATCCGTTCCGTGTTCACACGATCCGCAAAATAACGATACTGTCCCATCGGACCTGCCGGTAATATCCATTTTGTCGGTTTTCCGGCTTTGTTATTCTCAATCACCTCCTCTGCCATCATATTTCCCGTCACGACAGAAACCTCATTCTTGTCATCATAGACTTTTAATTGAATCTTTGACTCCGGATGATTTACCAGCTGTTCCGCTGGGATGCGGCACCATCTGCACATCTCTTCCCTGTTCATTCGATCACTCCTTTTCTCTTTTTCAGTGTACACCTTTTAAATCATACATCTCTTTAATATGTTATATATCTTATATATGATTTATCGTTTTAAATATACCGCTATTATTAAATAATGTCAACATCTTTTTTTGTATTCACTATATTTTGTGCAATATCTACAAATCTTATCAAAAAACCACTTTCTAATCTTTTTCTGTTTTATCCACAACTTTTTTGTTATTTTCCAGCTTCTCTAAAAACAGTTGACAAACGTTCTTTTTCACTTTAAAGTATAGAAGTACGCAGTTCTGCACCAAAAGGGATTTTCAAATATATGTTCTGCGGACTTCTTTCTATTATAAAATATCAGAAACAGGGATCATAATTTCAAAAAAGGAGTACAGGATCATGAAACAGATCACAGGACACACCGGATTGACCGGGCTTCTGGGAAGCCCGGTCGCACACAGCATCTCTCCGATGATGCACAATGAAGCATTTGAACAGCTCGGGCTGGATTATGTCTATCTTGCCTTTGACGTAGGCACGGACAAGCTGGAAACCGCGGTCGAAGGGCTGCGCGCCCTGAATGTCCGCGGTTTCAACCTGACCATGCCGGACAAAAACCTGATGTGTACGCTCTGCGACAGGCTGTCCCCTGCCGCTGAGATCTCCGGCGCGGTGAATACCGTGGTCAATGAGGACGGTATACTCACCGGTCATACCACAGACGGGATCGGATATATGCAGGCGGCCCGAGATGCCGGCCACGACCTGGCCGGAAAAAAAATGACCTTGATGGGAGCAGGCGGCGCCGCCACTGCCATTCTGGTGCAGGCAGCGCTGGACGGACTTTCCGAGATTTCCGTGTTCAGCATCCACGATGCATTTTATCCGAGGGCAGAAAAGATCGTAGATCAGTTAAACGAGCGCACAGACTGTAAAGTCCGTCTCTATGATTTTGACGACGAATCCATTCTGCGCCGTGAGATCGGCGACAGTTACATCCTGACCAACGGAACCTCCGTCGGCATGGCTCCGGCCACAGACCGGTCCATTATCACAGATCCGACCATGTTCCGCAAAGATCTGGTGGTGTCCGACGTCATCTACAATCCCAGGGAGACCCTGCTGCTTCGAACCGCCCGTGAAGCCGGATGCCGGACCTTCAACGGGCTGTATATGCTGATGTACCAGGGTGCGGAATCCTTCCGCTTGTGGACCGGACAGGAGATGCCCATCCCCCTCATCAAAGAAAAATACTTTTCGTAAGCCCTGAGAACGGCAGACGGTCTGAGGTCTGCCATTCTCTTCCCCCTATGCACATACTTTTCTCCGCCCGAGAATAGAATAGAGTAAAAATGAATACAGGAACTATTTATGAATATCAGAAATGAGGATGCCCTTGATCCGAACACCAAAGCATTGATCCTCTACATCGGAAAGCTGTTCCTGCTCTTTGCCGCAGCGTTCCTTGCCGGACATTTTACGGCCCGGCTGCAGGAGCATTTTACACAGAAAGACGCTCTGGAAACCATCGCCCAAAGCCATATAGCCGAGGCCTCCGAGGGGAACTGGGGCTTAAGCTTCCAGCAGGACGGGCAGCCACCTGTGGCCAACGCCAGCGCGGAGGAATTGAAAAAATACAATGCTTATTATGCGGACATTACCCAGGATAAGGTCCTCTATCTCACCTTCGATGCCGGATTTGAAAACGGAAATACTCCGGCCATACTGGACGCCCTGAAAAAGCACAGCGCTCCGGCCACTTTTTTTGTGGTGGGAACCTATATCACCTCCAACCAGGATCTGATCAAGCGGATGGTCCAGGAGGGGCATACCGTCGGAAACCATACATATCATCATCCCGATATGTCGCAGATTGCGTCCAAGGAGGCCTTTGAAAAGGAGTTAAAAGACGTGGAGGATGCCTACCAGGAGGTCATAGGAGAACTGATGGTAAAATTCTACCGTCCGCCCCAGGGGAAATACAGCGAGAGCAATCTGCAGATGGCAAAGGATCTGG
The DNA here is from genome assembly GCF_056796775.1 of Schaedlerella sp. Classification (NCBI taxonomy): domain Bacteria; kingdom Bacillati; phylum Bacillota; class Clostridia; order Lachnospirales; family Lachnospiraceae; genus Schaedlerella; species Schaedlerella sp. The sequence continues at coordinate 8,901 of NZ_JBQIKP010000016.1, read as the reverse complement.
GATACCAGACCTTTTTCTGGAGTCTGGCCTATGTAGACTGGTATCAGGATCAGCAGCCGTCTAAGGAAGAAGCCTTCGAAAAGCTGCTCGGCCGAATCCATCCGGGCGCCGTCGTGCTGCTCCACAGCACCTCTTCGACGAACGCCCAGATCCTGGATGAGCTTCTCACCAAATGGGAAGAGATGGGATATACCTTCCGTTCGCTGGATCAGATAGGGACATAGCCGCGGCTGGCGTAATACTCACAGCAGATTTCATCGGCCGTAAATATCATAGAAAAGCTGCCGCGGCAGAGAGCCATATCTCCCTGCCGCGGCAGCCTTTCTAATAGCATACGGGCAGCTTCCTGCCCTTTTTCTGTTTCCTGTGCTTTTTCACTTCCGTCTGCTCTTCCTCCCGCTGTGGATGCAATGCCATGAACTTCTTCATATCATGCTTCATGATATACCAGTACATCCCGATCAGCAGCAAGCCCGCGCTCACCCAGGCTGCCGGTCCCGCGAAGCAGACTCCCGCGTAACTCCTCTGCCCGGAAGCGATCCAGGCGGTGATCCCTCTTGCGGCAAGCTCTACGATCCCTGCCGTCATGGGCAGCAGGCCATATCCCATGCCCTGGATTCCGTTCCGGTAAATATTGACCACCGCCAGCGGAATGAAAAAGATCCCGGCACATCTCAGATAGATTCCCACCAGCCCCAGCACCTCTGTCACATTTTCCGACAGGAACAGATAGGTCATATACTTTCCTCCGGTCAGGATCCATGCCCCGACCACCACGGAATACACTGCGGAGATCAGCGTCGCCGCCCGGAATCCCTTGCGGATCCGGAGCACCTTGCCTGCGCCGATGTTCTGCGCGCAGTAGGTCGCCATCGTCGTTCCCAGAGCCACATAAGCCTGGGTCACCACCTGCTCGATCTTGCTTGCCGCGGTAAATGCCGCTACCGCAGTGGAACCCAGCATATTCAGCGAAGTCTGTACCATCATGGTCCCTACTGCCGTAATGGAATACTGCAGCGCCATCGGAAAGCCCACCCCCAGCTGCATTTTCAGTAGGGAATGCCTGGGTCTCCAGTCCTCCTTCTCCAAATGCAGAAGCGGAACCTTCTTCACAATATAAAGCAGACAGAGCAGTCCGGATACGCCCTGGGCCGCCACCGTCGCATAAGCTGCCCCGGCCGCTCCCAACCCGAATCCCACGATCAGCAGCAGATCCAGCCCAATATTCAGGATTGCGGACAAGATCAGGAAATACAGCGGGATCCGGCTGTTTCCAAGGGCGCGCAAAACACATGCCAGAAGGTTATACAGCATCTGCGCAAAAATCCCCCCGCAGATGATCATGATATAGGCATATGCATCCGCAAAAATATCGGAGGGTGTCTGCATGAACCTGAGCAGCGGCTTCATAAATGCCATGCTCAGCACCGTCAGCACAACCGACACCAGCACGGAGAGAACCGCCGCACCGCCTACTGTCTGACGCATGGCCTTCATATCCCCCGCGCCGAACTTCTGGGCCGTCAGCACCGTAAACCCTGCGGTCATGCCCAGCACGAACCCAATGATCAAAAACATGATCGTACCTGTGCTTCCCACCGCTGCCAGAGCCTTCGTCCCTACGAACTTTCCTACGATAATCGTGTCCGCCATATTATAAAACTGCTGAAATACATTTCCGATAAAAATAGGAAATGTAAAGTTCAAAATCGTTTTTGCCGGATTTCCTGTCGTCATGTCTTGCTGCAATGTTTTCATAGCCATCCTCCTTTTCATATAACGCGCGGAATCCCTTTGTTGTTCAGACATTAGACTCTGCACATCTTTTTTCCTTCAAAAAAATTGCACGGGTTCTATTATATGAAAGAAGAAACGGATATTCAATAAGGAAAACTCACAAAATTACAAAACATTTCAGACAAAAATCTGAAAAAATCACCATAGTCAGAACCGCGTCCATCCCCCCCTGAACAAAAGCTGACAGCACCGGTCCTTCCATATGCCTGAAACATGGAAGTGACTGCTGCTGACAGCTTTTTTTAGATGATTATGCCTGTTGTTATTTCCGATATGCCAGTGCGTTCCACCGCAGTTCATTCTTGAACTGGCGGATTGTCGTATCCTTGTCAATAAAGACCGCTTCGATTCCCATGGCATCCGCCCAGTCGCCCATCTGCTCCGCCGTCAGGTCGAAGGAGAATGCTGTATGGTGCGCGCCTCCCGCCAGGATCCACGCCTCCGCCCCGGTCTTAAGATCCGGCTGGGGTGTCCAGAACGCAGTCGCTACCGGAAGCTTGGGCATCGGTTTTTCCACCTTTTTACAGTCCACATCATTGATGATGAGACGGAACCGATCTCCCAGATCGATCAGCGAGGCTGCCACCGCAGGGCCTGTCTTTGCGGTAAATACCAGACGCGCCGGGTCTTCCCTGTCTCCCATGGACAGCGGCTGTTCCTTGATGCTGATGGATCCCTCCGCAATACTGGGGCAGACCTCCAGCATATGGGCCTGCAGGATGCCTTCCTTTCCCGGAACCAGGTTGTAGGTATAATCCTCCATGAAGGAGGTTCCCTTGGCGTCCTTCATGCCCTGGGTCATGATCTTCATAACGCGCACCATAGCAGCCGTCTTCCAGTCTCCCTCGCCGCCGAAGCCGTAGCCCTTTTCCATCAGCCGCTGGATAGCCAGACCGGGAAGCTGCCGGAGTCCGCCCAGATCCCCGAAATGAGTCACGATGGCCTGGTAATTCTTTTCTCTCAGAAAGCGTTCAAATCCGATCTCGATCCCAGCCTGGACTGCCACATGCTCACGGAATTCCTTTTCATCCCTGCCCTCCAGAAGAATCTCGTATCTGCTGTAATATTCCTCTACAAGCGCATGGATGTCCGCCTGGGAAACCGCATTCACCGCTTCCACGATCTCATTGACCGGATACGCATCCACTTCCCAGCCGAATTTGATCTGCGCCTCTACCTTGTCTCCCTCGGTAACCGCCACGTTACGCATATTGTCCGCAATCCGCATGACCCGCACATGGCTGCTCTCAATCACACCCACTGCCGTGCGCATCCAGGAGCCGATCTTCTTCTGGACCTCTTCCTCGTCCCAGAATCCGACCACCACCTTCCGCTCCATGCCCAGGCGGCTGAAAATGTGGCCGTACTCCCGGTCTCCGTGGGCGGACTGGTTCTCGTTCATGAAATCCATATCAATGGTGTCATAGGGGATCTCCCGGTTAAACTGGGTATGCAGGTGCAGCAACGGCTTCCGGTATTCCTGGAGTCCCAGGATCCAGGATTTGGCCGGCGAAAAGGTGTGCATCCAGGTAATGACCCCGGCGCAGTTTTCATCCGTATTGGCCTCGTTGAAGGTCTTGCGGATCAGTTCATTTGTGATCAGGGTCGGCTTCCACACCACCTCATACGGCAGCTGGCCGGATGCATTGAGGGCATCTACGATGACGCGGGAATGCTCCGCCACATTGGCAAGGCATTCATCCCCGTAAAGATCCTGTGAACCGGTGCAAAACCAAAATTGATACGTTTTCTGTTCCATGATAAAATTCCCTCCTGAATGATCATGATCTGCTATACTGTGAGTTCTATGTTTTAATTCTGCCGCGCGCTCTGTCCGTAATACGCATTCGCCCCATGCTTCCGGTAATAATGCTTGTCCTGCAGCTCCTGGGGCGCCGGAGCGATGTCCGGGTTGAGATGCTCGCAGCGGAACGCCATCTTCGCCACTTCCTCCAGCACCACCGCATTGTGGACCGCCTCATGGGCATCCTTCCCCCAGGTAAAGGGCCCGTGATTCTTGCAGAGCACCGCCGGAACCGCCAGATAGTCCTTATTCCTGCGTTCAAACTCATCGGCGATCAGAATCCCGGTATTCAGCTCGTAGGCTTCCTCGATCTCTTCCTTTGTCAGATTGCGGACACAGGGAACCTCCCCGTAAATATAGTCCGCATGGGTTGTCCCGTAGCAGGGTATATCCCGCCCCGCCTGCGCCCAGCTTGTAGCCCAGGACGAATGGGTATGTACGATCCCGCCCACATCCGGAAAACGGTTATACAGAATCCGGTGCGTCGGGGTATCGGAGGACGGATTATATTTTCCCTCCACCTTATTTCCTTCCAGGTCCACCACCACCATATCCTCCGGGGTAAGCCGGTCATACTCCACACCGCTGGGCTTGATAACAAACAGCCCGGATTCCCGGTCAATGGCGCTGACATTTCCCCACGTAAACGTGACAAGCCCGTATTTCGGCAGAAGCATATTCGCCTCATAGACCTGTTCCTTTAACTGCTCCAACATCTTATTTTTGTCTCCTTCCTTTTTTCTGCCGGCACTCAGAGCCCTTCCGCCGTGCCCTGAAATACACATCCTCTCCACGCAGGCGGCACAGCACTGTACCGATCTGCCCCGAACGCCGCAACTATGCGTCTCCTGTCACCGCAGGCTCTCTACCGCCGCCCGTTCAATGGGAAGCCCTGCTTTATAGCGCGCCATGAACTCCTCGAATCCGGCCGCGTCTCCCGCATCCGGGGAAATGCTTTCGCCCTCTTCTCCGTGGAATACCTTCTGCGCCAGATAGTCCGCAAGAGTCTCGCCCTCTTCCTTGTTCTTCATATAGGACGCCAGAAGCGCCATCCCCCACGCGCCGCCTTCTCCGGCTGTCTCCATCACAAAAACCGGGGTGTTGATGGCCGCTGCCATGATACTCTGTCCCACGCCTCTGGTCTTGAACAGCCCGCCGTGTCCAAGCATTTTATCCAGCTGCACATGCTCCTCCTTGGTCAGGATGTCCATGCCCGTCTTCAAAGCTCCCAGGGAAGTAAAGAGATGTACCCGCATAAAATTCGCCAGATTGAACTTGCTGTCCGGTCTGCGCGCAAAGAGCGGCCGCCCCTCTTCGAACCCGGTGATGTGCTCCCCTGAAAAATAGTTGTATGCCAGCAGTCCGCCGCAGTCCGGGTCTCCTTCCAGAGCCTTATTGTAAAGTGTTCCGAACAGGGTATTCATGTCCACCCCCGCGCCGAACGCTTCCAGACATTCCTGAAACAGGTTCACCCAGGCATTCAGGTCCGAAGTACAGTTGTTGCAGTGGACCATGGCTACCGGGTCGCCTGTCGGCGTGGTCACCATGTCGATCTCCTCATAAGGTCTGGACAGCGCTTTTTCCAGAACCGCCATTGCAAATACGCTGGTCCCTGCGGATACATTTCCGGTACGGACCGCCACGCTGTTGGTGGCTGCCATTCCGGTTCCCGCGTCTCCCTCCGGCGGGCACAGAGGAATCCCTGCCTCCAGCTCTCCACTGGGATCCAGGAGGCGCGCTCCCTCCTCTGTCAAGGTCCCTGCACGGTCTCCTGCCACCAGCACCTTGGGAAGAATTTCCCCGGCCTTCCATGGGAATGCCTTATCACGAACCAGCTCATCAAACTGCCCCAGCATCCCTGCGTGAAAATCCTTTGCGTCGGAATCAATGGGGAACATGCCGGCAGCCTCTCCGATCCCGATCACCTTTTCCCCGGTCAGTTTCCAGTGGATATAGCCTGCCAGCGTCGTCAGGAAGCGGATATCCTTCACATGCTCCTCCCCATTCAGGATCGCCTGATACAAATGGGCGATACTCCAGCGCTGGGGGATGTGGAAGCGGAACACTTCGGAAAGCCTGTCCGAAGCCTCTCCGGTAATGGTATTTCTCCAGGTCCGAAATGGCGCCAGAAGCCTTCCCTCCCCGTCAAATGGAAGATAGCCGTGCATCATGCCGCTGAATCCGATGCTTCCCACCTTCGTCAGCGACACGCCGTACTGGCTTTTCACATCCTCTTTCAGCTTTCCGTAGCAGTCCTTCAGTCCTTCCCATATATCCTCCATGGAATAGGTCCAAATGTTGTCTTCAAACCGGTTCTCCCAGTCATGCCCTCCGGATGCGATGGGGGCATTGTCCGTATCCACCAGAACGGCCTTGATCCGTGTAGAACCAAATTCGATCCCCAAAATGGTCTTACCCGCGCGGATGACCTCTGCTGTTTTCATTTTGTCCATAGTCTGATTTCTCCTTTCCCGCAACAAAAATCATTACTGTTCACACCTACGGTATCCGCTGCAGAGAATCCCTGCCGCTCTGAATACCATCGTATGCAGAAAGACTGCCGGCGGCAGGCTTTCTAAATTGTTTTGTTAGATATAGTATACTGTAAAATGGGAAATTTGGAAAGAAAATAGTTATCCAATTATGGACATTTATTAATCTTTGAGATAAAATATAATGAATTGCGCTGAAGCGCAGACAGGTCATCAATTTCCCGCGGAAATTGATGACAAATTATAAAAGGAAATGTTCGAAAGAAGGATCTCTTATGTTAGCAAATTTTGAAAAAAGAAATTATGAAGGCAGGGAACGGGTGTGGACCGGCCGTTACCGGAACCTCCACAACCTCCCCCACTGGCACCTGGAAAGTGAACTGATCTACATAGAGCAGGGGACCATCACGGTCTCCAACAACCACCAGAAGTACCGTCTGGTTTCCGGAGACGCGGTCTTTCTGGGCAGCGGGGAGGTCCATTATATCAAAAGCGAAGAGGACAGCGTCGTGGAAATGGCACTGTTTGATTCCGCCATCATACAGGATCTGCTGGGCAGATACCAGCTCCGCCAGGCAAAGCTTGCACATCCGTATGACATTTCGGAGTGTCTGGAGGGAATTCGCCGGGAATTAGAAGAGCGCCGGCCCTTTTTTGAGCTCCAATGCTGTGAATCCATTGCTTCCCTGATGATCCGGATCTTCCGGGGAGAAGTGCTGACAGAAAAGACAGGAGCAGGCGAAGGCTCTTCCATTTCCCACTATAAACGCCTGCTGGATGAGATTGAAAATAAATACAGCTACATCACCTTTTCTGATGCAGCCGCATTTATGGGGCTCTCGGAACCCTATTTTTCAAAGTTCTTCCGTAAAATATCCGGCATGACCTTTTCCCAGTATCTAAATTCCGTCAAGTTAAAGCATGCGGTGGAACTGCTCCAGGATCAGAAGTCAGACCTCTCCATCACGGAGATTTCCGCACGGTGCGGATTCGACACCATACGGCATTTTAACCGGGTGTTCAAAAATATGACAGGAATGTCGCCCCGGCAGCTCCCTTTGAATTATGTCCTGGACGACCGGCCCATCCGCACCATCCAGGATGCCTTCAATCCTACCCTGCAGAATTCGGAATTATTATAAACCGTACATCCATCGCATGTATTACAGTATGCCCTCAAGTAGTAAGGATCGGGTAATGAATGCGGCGATATACCGTCCTGCTTAAAAATCAATCCGGATCTCCTGCTTCTCGATCTTGTGCCGCTCCACATATCCAGTCAGGAGCATGGTCAGCGCCCCGTCTCCAGTCACGTTGCAGGCAGTACCGAAGCTGTCCTGCAGCGCGAAGATTGTCAGCATCAGCGCAGTGCCTGTCTCGTCAAATCCAAGTACGCCTGTGATCAGCCCCAGGGATGCCATGACCGTTCCTCCCGGCACGCCGGGCGCCCCGATGGCGAATACCCCCAGCAGCAGGCAGAACAAAAGCATGGTCCCTACCGGCGGGATCGTGCCGTACAGAATCTTGGATACGGTCATGACGAAGAATACCTCGGTCAATACAGAACCGCAGAGATGGATATTGGCAAACAGCGGAATCCCAAAGTCCACCATGTCGTCCCGAAGGGTGGGCTCTGATTTTTTCGCGCAGTTCAACGCAACCGCCAGTGTGGCCGCAGAGGACATGGTTCCCACCGCAGTGATATAGGCCGGGCCGTAATTCCGGATCACATGGAATGGATTTTTTCCGGAATAAATCCCGCCCGCCGTATAGAGCACTGCCATCCAGATAAAATGTCCTGCCATTACGATCAGTACGACCTTGATGAATACCGGGAGCTGCTTCGTGATCGTCCCTTCATAGGACAGGGAGCAGAAGGTAAATGCGATAAATACGGGAAGCAGCGGAATCACGACCCGCTTTACGATCTCCAGCACGATCTTCTGAAATTCATCCAGCAGCCGGGTGGTCGCGGAAGCCTTCGTCCAGGTCGCGGCCAGCCCCACCAGAACGGAAAATACCAGAGCGCTCATGACTGGCATGATCTGCGGAATATCAAGCTGGAATACCACCTCCGGCAATTCCTTCAATCCCTCCACATCGGACGCGATGGAAAGGTACGGGATCAGGCCGTACCCAGCCGCCATGGACAGAAATGCCGCCAATATGGACGAAACATACGCACATACGACCGCAACTCCCAGGATCCGAGAGGCGTTATTTCCCAGCTTTGTAATGGACGGGGCAATAAAGCCGATCACGATCAGCGGAACGCAGAATGTGATCAGCTGTCCTAAAATATATTTGATGGTCACGACCACGTTCATTGCGGTCTCATTAGCAATCTGCCCGATGATGATTCCTGCCGCAACTCCCAGAAGAAGCCGAAACGGCAGACTTTTGAAAAAATTCTTCATGTGATAACCTCCCTTTTTCCCTCAAAAGCATTCTCGGAAACTCGCTGCACCCGGCCCCCGAAAGCCATTGGCGTTCCCGGATGATATCCTGCGCAGCCTTCCTTTATATTATGCGGGGAATCTCTAAAATGTGATATACCTAAAGGCATCCCATGATGAGATGCACTCTGCGGTATAGAACAAAGAGTTTCGCTTGCGAAACTCGCGCCTGCGGCGGTCGCAGTGCGACATCTACCTCATACGCCGCAGTGCGCATCCCCCGGAGGGTTTTTGTTCTATAGGAAAATTCAGAGAAGTTTGGTAAGTAGGTAAGTCCCTTACGGGGCTTACCCCTCTCAGAACCGGACGTGCAGCTTTCCCGCATCCGGCTCCCTGCAAAGCTAATACATCT